>CAJXBR010000004.1 GCA_913051755.1 uncultured Flavobacteriaceae bacterium | reverse complement strand
ACACAGGAAGTAAAGCATCTAGTGAAAAAATGACAAGAGCAATAATAAATGTGGATATTAAAAAAGTTGTGTTGGATGGAACACTGTCTGTTAGATTTAGTACAACTAATCCCAACCAACTGCAAACTGGACCTGGGATTACGGGTAAAAAACTGCCTGCTACGCCTAATAATATTAGAAGACCACCAAAAACGAGTAGTATTATGTCCATAATATAAAATAGGAGAAGCTAAATTAATGAAGTGGGAGTAGTATGCAAATGATTCCATATTTTTTTTTGTACTTTTCATAACCAATGTTGAGGATATTATTTATTGGGATATTTATATTAGTGAATACCTGCAACCAAACTGATGCGGAGCAAATTCGTAAGCCCAACACTGCTTGGCAATCAACAGATCAACCTCCTGTATATCCTGGATGCGAGAGTGCAGAAACGACTGTTGATCAATGGGATTGTTTCCAGGCATCGATTTCTCGATCGATTAGCATGGCATTTACAGAAAACCCTTTACCACTTCACCCCAATGCGCCAAAATCAGTAATTCTTTTTCTGGAAGTTGATCAAAGTGGAAAAGTACTTTTTAAAGGAATAGAACCTGCCACATACAAGGCAATTCTTCAATCCATGCAAACAGCCATCGATAAACTACCAAATGTAAATCCAGCAACAAAGACCAATGTAGGGGTTACTGCCCAAGTGCAGTTTCGCATACCTATTCTACTTCAAAACTGATATTATCAAACAATGAAAGAGACAATCTCTAGCTCGAAACGCATTATTCTTGGCGTTGACCCTGGAACAACAATAATGGGGTACGGTCTTATCACAGTCGATGGAAAAAAAATGAAGCTCCTTCACATAGATGAACTGGTGATGAATTCAAAAGAAAATCACTATTTACGTTTGCAAAAGATTTTTGATAAAACAATTGAAGTCATTGATAAATTTCACCCAGACGAAATGGCATTGGAAGCACCTTTTTTTGGAAAAAACGTTCAGTCGATGTTGAAGTTGGGTCGTGCACAAGGGGTTGCTATGGCTGCTGGATTGTCTCGAGAGTTGGCAATAACCGAGTATTCTCCCAGAAAAATAAAAATGGCTATCACAGGAAATGGAAACGCCTCCAAGGAGCAGGTTGCTCGAATGCTTCAACAACTGGTGAATCTCAAAACCCTACCCAAAAACCTTGATGCCACAGACGGGTTGGCAGCTGCGGTATGTCACTTTTTCAACCCTGCTCAGGAATCTGGAAAAATATATTCGGGTTGGGGCTCATTTGTCAAACAAGAGGCACATCGCATTAAGAAATAGCATGTCGGGACTATATCTACATATACCTTTTTGCAAAAAGGCATGTCATTATTGCAACTTCCATTTTTCGACCTCTATGCGCTACGCTGATGATATGATGGCTGTAATTCAACAAGAAATTCGACTGCGAAAAAAAGATGCTAAAACCCCCGTAGATACAATTTATTTTGGTGGTGGAACACCATCTGTGCTTAGCCCTGCACAGCTCCAATTATTGATCGATGAAGTGAATCAGTGCTATGACGTTGTGAAAAACCCCGAAATCACCCTTGAAGCCAACCCCGATGATTTAACCAAAGCGTATATGTGTGACATTGAAAAGCTAGGCATCAATCGTCTTTCGATAGGGGTGCAATCGTTTTTGGACGATGAGTTAACCCTGATGAATCGTGAGCACAATGGCAGTCAAGCCATTTCTTCAGTGCAGGATGCAAAAGCAATTTTTAATAACCTGTCAATTGACCTGCTTTTTGGCAATCCGAGAACCACGCTAGATGATTGGAAACAAAACCTTGATTATGCCCTTCAACTAGATGTACCACATATTTCGTCATACGCACTCACCCTTGAGCCTAAAACAGCTCTTGAACGTTTTGTAAACAAGGGGGTTGTTTCTCTTTTGGATGAACAACTTGTTGAGGCACAGTTCAATTATTTGGTTGACACCCTAACTACTAGGGGTTATGATCATTACGAATTATCAAGTTTTGGAAAACCGGGGTATCATTCGCGAAACAATATTGGTTATTGGCAAGGTAAAACCTACTTGGGTATTGGTCCCTCAGCACATGGATTTGATGGTATTCATCGTTATTGGAATGTGAGCAATAATGCAAGATATATGCAAAAGATAGCACAGGGCGAACTGCCACAAACGATAGAAAAGTTGAGTGTAATTGATCGATACAACGAATCGATTATGATTGGGTTGCGCGCATCTTGGGGTGTGTCTCTACATGCAATGGAAAGCAATTTGGGATTGCGATATCGGCAGCATCTGGAGGAGCAAGCCAAACGATTTATAGAAGAAGGATTGTTGCATATTGAAAACAATGCTTTAAAAACCACTCGAAGTGGTGCATTTTTGGCTGACGGAATTTCTGCAGACTTGTTTCTTATTGACTTGCTTGGTGCATCGTCGTGAAGTGTTTGTAAAAGTGCGGAATTGTCTCTATACCTTTCAAAAAGTTAAACACACCAAAATGCTCATTGGGGGAGTGAATTGCATCGCTGTCGAGACCAAAGCCCATCAATACGGTCTTGCTTTGTAGAGTTTCTTCAAACAATGCTACGATTGGAATACTCCCTCCATCGCGCACTGGGATAGGGGCTTTACCAAAGGTTTCAACGTATGCTTTTGATGCTGCTTGAAATTCCAAGCCATCGGGATGCATGACATAGGCTTCTCCTCCGTGATGAGGCGTGACTTTTACTGTCACTCCTTTGGGAGCGATTGAAACAAAATGATCCATAAATAGTTTTGTAATCTCTTCCGACTTTTGATTTGGCACCAATCGCATCGATATTTTTGCATAGGCCTTTGATGCAATAACTGTTTTTGCACCCTCACCAATATATCCTCCCCAAATGCCATTGACATCAAGGGTTGGACGAATGGACTTGCGTTCTAGCGTAGAATAGCCCTTTTCTCCATGAACCGATTCAATGTCAAGTGCGTTTTTATAGTTTTCTAAGGAAAATGGGATTTGTTTGAACTGCTCGCGTTCTGCAGCATTGAGTTCTTCCACTTTATCGTAAAAGTTTGAAATTGTAACTCGATTGTTTTCGTCGTGGAGGGACGCCACCATTTTGGTCAGAATATTGATAGGATTGGCAACTGCCCCGCCATAAAGACCTGAATGCAAGTCACGATTCGGTCCAGTGATTTCCACTTCTACATAGCTCATACCACGTAGACCAGTAGTAATGGAAGGAATGTCGTTTGCAAGCATACCGGTGTCGGAGATTAGTATTACATCATTGGCGAGTTTGTCGGCATTTTCACGAACAAAGGTTTCCAGGTTGTCACTGCCAACTTCTTCCTCACCTTCAATCATAAATTTGACATTACAAGGAGTACCACCATTTTGCTCCATCACTTCAAGTGCTTTGATGTGCATAAACATTTGCCCTTTGTCATCACAAGCGCCACGTGCAAAAATGGCTCCTTCTGGATGGATATCTGTTTTTCTTATTTCTGGTTCAAAAGGAGGCGTGTCCCATAGGTCTAGTGGATCGGGGGGTTGCACGTCATAATGACCATAAACGAGCACAGTGGGTAGGGAAGTGTCAATGATTTTCTCGCCATAGACGATGGGATAACCTGCAGTTGAACAGAGTTCGGTGTGTGTGCATCCTGCAGTAGTGAGGGCATCTGCCACTGCTTGTGCAGCAGTTCGCATATGCAGGGCATAGTGCGAATCTGCACTAATAGAGGGGATACGGATGAGCGAAAACAGCTCTTCAAGGAAGCGTTTTTTATTTTTTTCGATGTAGGTAGCTTGTGCTGACATAATGTTGAATTGAATACGAATATATCGTATAATTTAGAGATAAAAAATCGCTAAATGTGTTTATATTTGCAACCTATTACTAGCGGGTGTGGTGAAATTGGTAGACACGCTAGATTTAGGATCTAGTGCTTCACGGCGTGGGGGTTCGAGTCCCTTCACCCGCACAAAAAACCCTTAACTACTATCACTTAAGGGTTTTATATTTAACGCAGACTATAAAAATATAAGACTATCGCTTGTTTGCTTTGGCAATATACTCGTCGAGTGCTTTGGTCATTGAAGGGTTGGCAGGGGTAGGCGCGAGAATATCGATTCGTAAATTGGCATCTTCAGCAGCTTTGACTGTACTATTGCCAAACACAGCAATACGTGTATTGTTTTGCTGAAAGTCTGGAAAATTGTGAAACAAAGACTCAATTCCTGAAGGACTAAAAAACACCAAAATATCATAATACACATCACGTAAATCTGATAGATCGCTGATGACAGTGTTGTAAAACACGCCCTTTGTCCACTTGATTTCGAGCTTATCAAGCGCTTCAGGAACACTTGGTTTTAGCACATCTGAACAGGGTAGTAAAAAGGTTTCGCTTTTGTGCTTGGTAATTAGTTCGATCAAATCTGAAAACGTTCGTGTGCCAACATAGACTTTCCTCTTGCGATAAACCACATATTTCTGAAGATAATAAGCAACTGCCTCTGATTGACAGAAATATTTTAAGGTAGAGGGAACAGGATAGCGCATCTCATCTGCTAGTCTGAAAAAATGATCTACCGAATTTCGACTTGTCAAAATGATTGCTGAAAATTTACTCAGGTCAATTTTTTGCTTTCTAACCTCTCTTGCAGCAACTCCTTCTACATGAATAAAGGGTCTAAAGTCAATGGCAACTTTTCTCTTCTCAACAAGTTGGTTGTATGGTGAGTTTTCAACAGCTGGTTTGGGTTGTGAAACAAGAATCTTTTTTACTTTCATAAATGTATTATGTGTTGGTTTGATTCAGTATCACGAACAAGACCCAAAGGGATCCAATTTCGAGGGTGCAAATATAAGAAATAAATAGTACTTTCCTTTTTTGTATCAATTTTTGATAAGGTTTGGCAAAAGACTGATATCCAATGATGTAGTACAAAATATAAATTAAACCCACACCCCCCCAGTATATTTGGTGATCTAGTGGGGGGTAGTTTGAGAAAAGGATAGATATAAACAAAATAAATGCTGCTTTGGTTTTTAGCAGCCCTCTGCGCAAAATTACTTCTATTAACATGCGCCATGACTTCCAAAACAATCCAATTATGAATTCTAAAACAAACTTGGCAATGGTATACCCAAGCCATACGCCGATCACCAAGTAAATTGGTGTTAGTTCATCAATCAAATGCCAATGAACCAACGGTTTATATACGAAATACCCAAATACAAATCCACGAAAAGCAAAGGTGATGATGTCTTGAATTTTTATGTTTTCTGATGGGGCGTTAATTTTTTTGGTCGAAGGAATGTCTGTTTGGCTGATACGAGTGATTGAAAAAAATAACCCTTGATCTTTGACCTTTATCAGCAGTAAAATACAAAATAGTAGGAATGAATACCACATGGCAGTGGAATCATCAGCGGTATATGGCAATAAAGTATATTCACTCACAGTACAAAAGTAAACAATGGTATGGGAACAAGACCGCCGAATTCCCTACTTTTGTTTTGCGTATATCATGAAAGAAAAGCTAGTTATTGTTCCAACCTACAATGAAGCCGAAAACATCGAGGAATTGGTTGCGGTTGTAATGGCCTTAGATTATCCTTTTGATATGCTGGTTGTAGATGATGATTCGCCGGACGGAACTGCTCAATTAGTCGAAGCACTACAACCAAAATATAAAGACTGTTTACACCTCCTGAAACGGCCAACTAAAGAAGGTTTGGGCCCTGCTTATCTTGAGGCATTTCAATGGGCATTGGATCGAAATTATCAGTATTTATTTGAAATGGATGCTGATTTTTCTCATGACCCTTATGACCTTACTAAATTATATGATATGCTGCAAAAGGACAAGGCAGATGTTGTTGTGGGATCAAGATATGTTCGTGGAATTCAAGTCATCAATTGGACTTTGTCTAGAATTTTACTGTCCTATTTTGCCTCACTCTACGTTCGTTTGATTACTCGAATGCCAATTAAAGATACGACTGCGGGCTTTGTGGGATATAAAAAAGAAGTGATTCAAGCCATCACAAATGAAAATATCCGTTTTTCTGGCTATGCTTTTCAGATTGAAATGAAATTCAAAGCATGGGTCAAGAATTTTCGTTTGAAGGAGATACCTGTTGTATTCACAGATCGCACGCGAGGGGTTTCAAAAATGAACCGATCAATTATTAGTGAAGCTATTTTTGGTATAATTTTGATGAAAATAAAAAGCTGGTATGCCAAATAATCAAACACTCTTGATTCGCAATGCAAAAGTCGTAAACGAAGGGCAAATCAAAACCCTTGATCTTTTCGTAGAGGGTGCTTTCATTTCTAAAATTGCGCCTCAAATTGGTGATGTGGCAGATGTTGAAATCAACGCTATGGGTAAGTTGTTACTTCCTGGACTCATCGACGATCAAGTTCATTTTCGCGAGCCTGGACTCACGCACAAAGGGACAATAGAAACAGAAAGTCGCTCTGCAGTTGCTGGGGGTATTACCACCTTTTTTGAAATGCCAAACACAAATCCCCAAACAACCAATTGGAGCGAATTTGAAAACAAAATTGAAATTGCCAAAATATCCTCTTGGGCCAATTTTGGATTTATGTTTGGAGGCACCAATGACAACCTCAACGAAGTACTCGCCGTCGACCCCCAACTTGTACCAGGAATAAAGTTATTTCTTGGATCATCGACTGGCAATATGCTGGTTGATAAGCCCGAGGTTTTGCGAGATATTTTTTCAAACACAAAACTCCCAATCTCTGTTCACTGCGAAGATGAACAAACCATTCGACACAATTTGTCGGTTTTTATCAAAAAATATGGTGATGATATCCCAATGTCTTTTCACCCACAGATTCGATCTGAAGAATCTTGTTACCTTTCCTCATACAAGGCTGTTTCACTTGCCAAAGAAACAGGTGCAAGACTTCATGTTTTTCATTTGTCAACAGCAAAAGAAACCGAATTGTTTGACAGTCATTTTGATGTAAAAACAAAGAATATAACGTCAGAGGTTTGTATTCATCATCTTTGGTTTTCAGATGCTGATTATGACGAAAAAGGGAGTTTGATCAAGTGGAATCCAGCTGTAAAAACAGCCAAAGATCGTCATGGTCTTTGGACAGCACTCAATGACGATCGAATTGATATTATTGCCACTGACCATGCACCCCATACCATGGAAGAAAAAATGAATCCATACACCAAAGCTCCCTCGGGTGGTCCAATGGTCCAACACGCTTTGTCTGTATTATTGGAATGTCATTTGCAAGGAAAAATTTCGATAGAAAAAATCGTTGAAAAAATGGCACATAATCCTGCAAAACTATTTGATATCGATCGACGAGGATTTGTTCGTGAAGGGTACTTTGCAGATTTGGTACTTGTAGATATGGAAGCACCCTACACTGTTTCTAAAGAAAATATTCTTTACAAATGTGGTTGGTCGCCACTCGAGGGGCAGCGCTTTCGTTCGCGTGTTACGCAATCAATTGTAAATGGGGTTTTGACCTATGATAATGGTGTGTTTTCAAGTGAAAGTGCTGCGATGGCTGTAAAATTTAAAAGATGAAAAAACACTTGTTTTTGATGCTTTTGATGTTTTTGTCCTGTGGGCAAGTTGATCAAAAAAAACCAGAAAATCTAATTGGAGAGGAGAAAATGGCCGATTTGATTTTTGAGCTTGCACTATTTGATGCCAGTAAGAGCTTTGTAATGAAGGGAGAAACAGCTAGAATTGGCTTGGACAGTGAGTCATTTTATAAGTACCACAATATTGATAGCACACAGTTTGCTGTAAGTAACGCCTACTATGCAAAGCAACCAAAAGCATACTTGCGCATTACAAGCGCAGCTAGAATAAAATTAGAAGATTTTGAAAAAAGAGCGCTAGAAAGGCACAACGAAAAAAGAGCGATTGACTCTGTTGGTAAGACACTATCTCCCAAAATAATAATGGTTGAGTAGTCTTTGCTTTTTTGATCAGTATGAAGGACTTATATTTGTTCAATTCTAAGACAATGGCAAAAAACTTTGTAGCAGAACTAGAGTGGAGAGGGATGATTCATGACATCATGCCCGATACTGAGAAGGTGTTGAAGGAAAAGTCAACAGCTGGCTACATCGGTTTTGACCCCACTGCCGACTCTTTGCACATTGGGAGTTTGGTACAGATCATGATTTTGATACATTTTCAGAAAGCAGGGCACAGTCCAATTGCTTTGATCGGAGGTGCAACTGGCATGATTGGCGATCCCTCTGGTAAATCACAGGAACGAAATTTACTCGATAAAGAAACTCTCGAAAAAAATGTGAAAGGGATTGAAACTCAGCTAAGCCGTTTTTTGGATTTCGATAAAAACTCTCCTAATGCCGCAATGCTCGTCAACAACTACGACTGGATGTCTGACTTTTCGCTGATTGATTTTGCAAGAGATATTGGTAAGCATTTGTCAGTCAATTATATGATGGCCAAAGACTCTGTAAAAAAGCGTCTTGTGAGCCATGCAAAAGATGGGATGTCCTTCACTGAGTTCAGCTATCAATTGATTCAAGGTTATGATTTTCTTCATTTGTATGAACATCACAACTGTTTGTTGCAGATGGGGGGAAGTGATCAATGGGGTAACATCACCACTGGCACAGAGCTCGTACGTCGTAAAGCAGGTGGTAAGGCCTATGCGCTTACTTGCCCTTTGATTACAAAAGCCGATGGCACCAAGTTCGGAAAAACAGAAGAGGGTAATGTTTGGTTGGATAAAACCAAAACGTCTCCTTATAAATTTTATCAATATTGGCTAAACACCACTGACTATGATGCAGAGCGTTATATCAAAATATTCACCTTTTTAGATGAAAAAACGATAGCTAATCTAATTGAAGAACACCAACAAGCACTTCATATGCGTAAGCTTCAAAAGACCCTAGCAGATGAAGTGACAAGAATGGTGCATTCTGAAGAAGAACGGTTGTTGGCTGTTCAAGCATCAGAAATCCTCTTTGGAAAAGCAACTTCGGTATCGCTAAAGAAGCTGGATGAAGCAACTTTTTTGGATGTGTTTGAGGGTGTCCCCCAAGCCACCTTATCCAAATCGACCCTCGCAGAAGGATGCACTGCTATAGATTTACTCGCTTCCTTAACAGGATTCCTGTCCTCAAACGGCGAAGCAAGACGAGCACTGAAAGAGAACTCGATTTCAATAAATAAAGAAAAGATTAACGAGTCTTTTTCTGCACAAACATCTAATCTAATATGTGATCGCTATTTATTGCTTCAACGTGGAAAAAAGAACTACTTTTTGGTGGTGTTTAACTAACCATTAGATTACACCCTCTGACGTCAGTTGAATCAGCTCTACCGATCACTTCAAAGGTTCCATCTGAATAAACCCTCCCTAAGTCATCGGTTCCGATAAAAGCACAAGAATTTTTATTTGCCAGATCAATAATATTCAGACACCCTGTTCCATGCGCTTGAATATCCAAAGGGTTATTTGGATTTCGAACAAGGACTTTCATCCATGGTGGACAGCAAAATCGCCCATTGTCTTTTGCATAGGCTTGAGAGAGTAGTTCTGTCATACCATATTCTGATTTAATATCTACAACCTCAAGATTTTGCTTGAGTTGTGCATGAAGTTCTTCACGCACCAGTTCTTTACGACGCCCCTTCATGCCTCCAGTTTCGACTACGATAGTATGCTGCAATGAGCTTGGAAATTGTTCTGCAAAATCCATGAGAGCAAAACTTACCCCTAGCAAAAAAGTTTTTTGATTGGCCTGCTCACGACGTTTCAAAACATCATGTAGTTTTTGGAAGTTGTCGAGATAAAAACCACTGTCGACACAATCCGATATTTCAATCAACTTTTGCATCATGTAGATCAATGACGAATTGGGTTTTTCCAAGTATCCAGGCAACAAGCCAATTACAGCAAATTGGTTGGGATGCCCATAAAATAATTCAAAACAATTGAAAAAACTCTGCTCATAAACCTCAATATTTGCTACATGATGAGAGCTTGTTTTTCCTCCCGTTCCACTGCTTTCAAAAATATGTGAACACTCTGGGTTTCCTGTGAGGACTATGTGTGTTTTGAAGAAAGAAATAGGTAAAAAAGGAATCTCTATAACAGATTCACAATCGCTAGGATGTTTGTGAACCAAATCGCAAAACGAACGATAAATAGGATTGTTTGAGAACTGCTTTTCATATAATTGAATCGCTTGCAGTTCAAATGCTTTTGATGATTGGTAAAACGATAGTTGGTTCATAAATCGACATCAAATTTACATTTTTAACGTTAAGCTAATGTTTGAGCAGTTGATTGAGCTATAAATTTTATACATTTGGATTTTGGCGTATAATGGATAAAAAAAAGATTAAGATTTTACTCGTTGATGATGAGCCAGACATCTTAGAGTTCATAAGTTATAATTTATCTAATGAGGGTTATAAAGTCTACACTGCTACCAATGGAGAAGAGGCTATTAAAAAAGCTAAAAGCAAGTCTCCACACTTAATTTTACTTGACGTCATGATGCCTATCATGGATGGGATCGAGGCATGTGAGATTTTGCGAAAAATACCCAAATTGGGAGAAAAGTTAATCATTGTTTTTCTGACTGCTCGCAGTGAGGACTATACACAGGTTGCAGGCTTGGAAGCTGGTGCTGATGACTACATCACAAAACCAGTGAAAATTAAAGTCCTCGTCAGCAAAGTTAAATCACTTTTGCGTCGTGTTAGTGACGATAAAGAAAGCAGTAAAATAATTGAAGCCGGAAGCCTTATTGTTAATCGTGACGAATATAAAATCATATATAAAGGTGAGGAAAAAATTCTTCCTAGAAAAGAATTTGAGCTCCTTTCGCTCTTGGCTAGTAAGCCCAACAAGGTTTTTGAGCGTGAAGTTATTTATGATCGTGTTTGGGGAAATGAAGTCATCGTTGGTGGTCGTACAATTGACGTACACATACGTAAACTCAGAGAAAAATTTGGCGATCAACACTTCAAAACAGTGAAAGGTGTTGGGTACAAATACGTAATCTAAATAAACTTCTGTGCTGATAAAGAAAAGAAAGTTAATTGCTATTGTATGCTCAACAGCCTGCCTATTTATTATTGTAATCGCAGTTTCTCTTTCGAGTTTTTTCATTTTTTATCAAGACTCATTTTCAACCAATATCTTAACTCTATCAATCGGAATAGGGGTCATTTTTTCGTTCGCTCTTTATTACTGGCTCAACAGGCAAATCAACAGGCTTTTTGACGCCCACCTTAAAGAACTCTTCAAAGATTTTTCTACTGAAAATGAAGAAGTTTATCACAACAATGAAGTCATTGATTTGAAGGAGTTGGAGGAGAGGGTTAAAGAAATTGTTTCTAAGCGAAAATTAGAAATAACCACTTTAAAAAGTCAAGATGCCTTTAGAAAAGAGTTTTTAGGCAATGTAGCGCATGAGCTTAAAACCCCCTTATTTACAGTTCAAGGGTATTTATCAACCTTATCAGATGGTGCTTTGTATGATGACAAAGTCAATAAAAAATATATTAATCGAGCAACCAAAGGGGTCAATAGATTGCTTTATATTATAAAAGATTTAGATTTACTTACACAACTTGAGATACAAAATCAAGCACTAGTGATGTCAAATTTTGATATTGTGGAGCATGTTAGAAATATATTTGAATTGCTAGAAATTCGAGCGGCCAAAGCCAATATATCATTAGAATTTGACAAAGATTATTTGTTTCCAATTGAAGTTCATGCGGATGAAGAGCGAATTCAACAAGTTGTTACAAATCTGATCGTAAATTCGATTAAATATGGAAAGAAAAAAGGGACAACAGAAGTTCGTTTTGAAGACTTTGATGAACACACAATCAAAGTTCATATTGCAGACAATGGCGAGGGAATCGCACAAGAGCATCTGCCACGTTTGTTCGAGCGTTTTTATCGCGTTGACAAAAGTGGAAGTCGCAAAGATGGGGGCTCTGGCTTAGGGCTTTCGATCGCTAAACACATAATTGAAGCCCATCAGCAAGAAATATTTGTTGAAAGTAAAGTTGACATTGGCTCTCAATTTTCTTTTACCTTAGACAAGGCAACCTATTCGGTTGACCAAACATAGGAGTCAATGGGCAGTAAGAATAAGCTAAAGCGTTTTCAAGAAAATGAAAGTTTACCCAATGTGATTCAGCCGAGCAGGGAGTCACTGGTTCATGGGTCGTTTGATTATAAAGCGAACTGGCATACATTTTTTGAAAACAATAACCCCATCATCCTTGAGCTGGGGTGTGGCAAGGGTGAATATACAGTGGCATTGGCACAGCAAAATCCTAATTGCAACTACATTGGAATCGACATAAAGGGCGCACGTTTTTGGAGAGGAGCAAAAACAGCTCATGAAGAACAACTCTCCAATGTTGCATTTATTCGAACACAAATCGAGCTAATTGAACATGTGTTTGCAGCAGGTGAAGTTTCCGAAATTTGGCTGACTTTTCCAGATCCTCAACTAAAGTTTAAGCGCACAAAACACAGGTTGACCAACCCCGAATTTTTGCAGAAGTATCAACGAGTTCTCAAGCCCAAAGGAGTTATACATCTGAAAACTGACAGTTCTTTTCTGCATGGATATACGCTTGGTGTTTTAGACGGCATGCGAATTGAACCTCAAATAGCACACCATGATGTTTATAAATATTTTCATGCCCCTAAAGAAGTGATTTCTATTCAAACCTTTTATGAGCAACAGTATTTGGCTCAAAAAATCCCAATAACCTACCTAAAATTTAGTTATGAGTGACAATTCAAATGAGTCCGATTTCTTTAATCGTGTTTATTTTATTGTTCGTCAAATTCCAGAGGGTCGTGTGACGAGCTATGGCGCAATCGCAGCCTGTTTAGGGATGCGTCGATCGGCACGAATGGTGGGTTGGGCCATGAACGCCGCGCATACAAAACCAGATTTACCTGCACATCGTGTTGTCAATCGAAATGGATTGCTCACTGGTAAACACCATTTTGGTGGACCTAGGGTGATGCAGCAGTTGTTGGAAAATGAGGGGCATCAAATCGAAAATGACCAAATCATCGACTTCAAACAAGTGTTTTGGGATCCAGTTAACCCTATGTAAGTTGCTGGCTTTGTGCTATATTTGTAATTTAAAATCATTTTCAAAAACAAACTTGAAAAAATCTGAAATTGAGTCTATTGTCAAAGACATTCCACTGCTGGGTTCCTCCCAAAGCATAGGAGATGCCGGTGCATTGGCAAATGTTCAGATTATAGGAAAGGAAGTTCTTATCGATATATTGATGCATAGTCCGAGTTTACAATCTAGAAAAAAGATAGAAACGCATGTTGGGGATGCCTTAAAGGAAAAATTAAGTGATGACTACACGTACATAGTCAAAGTTACGCATAAGAACACTGCTGAAGAAAAGCCAAATCTCATTAAAGGAAAGCCACTGAAAGGAGTTCAAAATATCATTGCGATCGCCTCTGGAAAAGGAGGCGTTGGCAAATCTACAGTAACAGCCAATCTTGCAGTTACTCTCTCCAAAATGGGTTTTAAGGTTGGTGTTCTCGATGCAGATATATATGGGCCATCCATGCCATTAATGTTTGATGTTACTTTTGAACGCCCACTGTCTGTGCAGGTTGATGGCAAGTCAAAAATGAAACCAATTGAAAACTATGGTGTTCAACTATTATCGATTGGCTTTTTTACAAAGCCTGATCAGGCAGTCATTTGGCGAGGTCCAATGGCATCCAAGGCGCTGAATCAAATGATTTTCGATGCCGATTGGGGTGCGCTAGACTTTTTGCTGATAGATTTGCCACCTGGAACAGGAGATATTCATCTTAGTATTTTGCAAGCCCTTCCAGTCACTGGTGCTGTTGTGGTGAGTACACCTCAGGTCGTTGCACTTGCTGACGCCAAAAAAGGTGTAGCGATGTTTCAACAAGATTCGATACAGGTTCCTGTTTTAGGCATAGTGGAGAATATGTCCTATTTCACTCCAGATGAACTCCTTGAAAACAAATATTATATTTTCGGAAGAGATGGTGCAAAGTATCTGGCAGAGGATATAGATGTACCATTTCTCGGCGGCTTGCCCTTGGTGCAAGGTCTTCGGGAAGCAGGAGATGTTGGTAGGCCAGCTGTACTGCAAGGTGGAGCGATCGAAAATGCATTCACAAGTATCACACAATCACTGATTACGCAACTTGTGAAGCGAAACAAAGAATTACCCCCTACAGAAATTGTGAAGATCACCACCATGGCTGGTTGTTCCGCAGTTTCCTAATATTTTGAATATGGTAGAATTAAAAGAACAAGTAGAACAAGCACTGGAAGAAATTCGCCCTTTTTTGGTCAACGATGGTGGAAATATATCGTTGGTTGCCATTGAAGGAGACACTGTTATTGTCGAACTAGAGGGAAATTGCATTTCTTGTAGTGTCAATCAAATGACCTTGCAGTTGGGTGTTGAGACAACCATAAAGAAATATGCTCCACAGATCAAAAAGGTGGTTAAAGTGAATTGATTTTAGTCTTTATCAAATTAAAAATGAGTAGGCAAGTCCAGCCAAAAGCCCACCTGTAAGAGGACCCAAAACGGGTATCCATGAGTAGGACCAATCAGGCTCCGCTTTTTTTCCTCGAAATAATACATATACAATACGTGGACCCAAATCACGAGCGGGGTTAATCGCATAACTAGTTGTGCCGCCAAGTGTCATTCCAATAAGCCAAACAAGAACACCTACAGGAAAGGCATCCATCGACCCGATTCCATACTGAATATCGTCTAATCCATCAATGGTCAGGATAGGGCTTGCAATAAAAAAAATCAAGAACACAAGCATAAACGTACCTGCACATTCGCTAAAAAAATTGTTCGCATAGTTCCTAATGGCTGGTTCAGTGGAAAAGCACCCTCTGATGATATTTTCATCAGTTGTTGACCGGATATGATCGTTATAAAATAGATATGCAACCGCAGCACCCAGCATGGCGCCAAGAAGTTGTGCAAGTAGGTACTCAGGTACATGAGACCATGCAAACTTATCGGCAATTGCAAATCCAACCGTTACAGCGGGGTTTAGGTGTGCTCCACTGTAGGATCCAGAAACAATTACGCCAAAAAACACAGCAAATCCCCAAGCAGTGGTAATCAAAATCCATTTCCCAGCTGGGTTTGATCCAAAAGCTTTTGTTCTATTCAAAGAAACATTTGCAACAACGCCAATACCCAAAAAAAGTAAAACAGCAGTGCCAATGAATTCAGCTAAAAAGGGTGACATTTTTAATTATTATTTTGTTTTTATTGACTGACGAAAAACGATCTTATTAGGTAACAAATATATTCATTTTAGACATAGAATTGGCTTGTAAATTCAATTACTAGATCAGCTTTTGAGTTGAAAAAAGAAAAGATTAAAAACTTTAACGAGGGCCGTGAAGCTTTCCGCCAGTAGCTTCGGACAAAGAAATACAGCCCTTTTGCTGACCTGGGATCGGGACATGATGCAAGTGCTCTGTTACGATGATTAGATTGATCCGAAAAGCATATATCGCCAAGTCTCTAAGTGATGTGAGTGCCAAATAACTCTTTGATTCAACACCAATATCTTTAGGCATAAGTGTACCATCTGCTACTGCGTTGAGCTCAGAATTCCAAGATTCCTCATCATCTTTTGAAGCTTTGAAATAATTGCTCAGAAAGTGATTCAAATTCTCAGGATCATCACTTTCATCTATGTCTTGAATGAGTGAGTCAAGGCTTAAACAGAGTAGACTTACTTGCTTATTGCCAAAGACCCCATGAAGATAGTTATCGACAAATTCTGCCAACCCAAGCTCCGATGCGCCGGGAATACCATCTTCAGTTTGTGGTAAGATAAGGTTAAGTATCTTTTCAACGTATTTGAATTGTTTTTTGGAAAAAACTTTTGGTCGGAAAACTGAAGAGGAGCTTGTACAACTTTGCATCATACTGATGATAGATGGGGTTACTGCTATGGCACCAAATGATAATCCTAAATTTTTTAAAGCATTTCTCCTATTCATGGGATTATAAATTTCTATTATTTATCTGATTGACAGCGTAGTTTGCTGCCCGTGCAGTCAATGCCATATAGGTTAGAGATGGGTTTTGATTTCCACCAGATGTCATACATGCACCGTCTGTTACAAATACATTTGGCACTTCATGAAGCTGATTAAAGGCATTGAGAACCGAGGTTTTTGGATCTTTACCCATTCTTGCAGTTCCCATTTCATGAATTCCCAGTCCTAGTGAATATTCATCATCGAAAGCTTTAACATTCTTGAAACCAGCAGTCTCCAACATTTCAACTGCTTGAGACTTCATGTCCTTTCTCATTGCAAGTTCATTTTCCTTTATCTCAGCATCAAAAGTAACGGTTGGCAGTCCCCACTTATCCTTGTTGTCATAATCCAAATACATCTTGTTTTCGTGGTAGGGCAGTATCTCTCCAAAGGCATTCATGTCAATTGACCAGTCACCAGGTTTGAGCATCGCACGTTTAAAATCTGCCCCATAGCCCATTTCCTTTACTGGTTGCGGCCATACGTCGCGTTCGCTATTGCCATAATAGCCATATCCTCTGATAAAGTCTGTATGATTTGTGTCGCCTCCCAAGTTTCTAAATCGTGGAATAATAAAATTACCTGGGCGATTTCCTGTGTAATACTGGTCTTGAAAACCATCAAATGTAGCGTAAGCACCTGCTTTAAAGTGATGGTCCATGATGTTGTGACCGAGCTCGCCCGAGCGATTGCCCATACCCTCTGGAAAGTATCTTGATTTTGATTGCATGAGTATCGATGTTGAAGCTACTGCTGATGCACAGAGAAATATGATTTTAGCATTGTAGTTATATGTCATATTTGTTTCCCTATCGATTACTTTCACTCCTGATGCTTTTTTGGTTTCGGGATCAAAGACGACTTCATACACAATAGAATTTGGTCTTAATGTCATGTTTCCAGTCGCCTCAGCCATCGGAAGGGTAGAGGATTGGCTACTGAAATAAGAACCAAACGGACAACCTCTAGAACAGCGATTTCTATATTGACAGCTTATGCGACCAGCACCTGGTTTTGAGCCCTCAGTCACATGAGCCATTCTACCCATGGTAAGGACTCGATTTGAATAATTTTTTTTCAATGCCTCTCTAAGGTGCTTTTCTGTGCACTTTAGCTCCATTGGTTTCAAAAACTCACTGTCAGGCAGTTGAGGTAAACCTAATTTTTCACCTGAAATTCCAACATGCTTCTCCACATAAGAATACCAAGGCGCAATATCTTTATAACGAATGGGCCAGTCAACGGCGATGCCGTCTTTAGCATTGGCTTCAAAATCATAATCACTCAGTCGGTAACTGTGTCTGCCCCAAAGTAGAGATCGACCACCAACATGATACCCTCGGATCCAATCAAAACATTTATCCTCATTGTATGGATGATCAATGTCATCGACAAAAAAGTGTTTGGTTGCCTCTTTAGTCGTATAACCAGTTCTGCTTTGTTTGGCTTGACGTTTTTTGGTTTCTTTCGTAATAACATTCCCATGTTCAAAATCCCATGCATCCATATTCATGGTTGGATAGTCTTCAATATGACGAACCATAGGCCCTCTTTCTAAAACCAAGGTTTTTAAACCTTTTTCTGTGAGCTCTTTTGCTGCCCAGCCACCACTTATGCCTGTACCAACAACAATGGCATCAAATGTTGTTTCATTACCTAGATTCATTCACTATTGAGTTAAATGATTTTAAATTTTAAGCACATAAACTTACAATAATTTTTAGACTGTAGTTGTAGGTTTCATATTCTCTAATGTAGAAAAATATTTATGAATTAAAAGTATTTAAAAAAAACTTTACTAATTTGTAAATTCAATTTGACTATTCCAATTTTTATGATTATGAATTTTAGTCTGTTTAAAATTATTCCATGAAAAGAAGATCGTTTTTAAAACAAGCTGGTGCAAGCTCTTTGGCATTCACAATTGTACCATCATTTGTGTTGGGGAAACAACACACAGCGCCAAGTGATTTGTTATATCTTTCTTGTTTTGGCGTTGGCGGCCGAGGTGAGAGTCTTATACAAGCACTTGAAGCTACAACTAAAGTTCGGATTGTTTCTCTTTGTGATGTTGATCGCAATCAAGCAATTAACACCATTAATGCCTATCCAAATGCTCATTATTACCAAGACTTTAGAGATGTGTATGACAAACATCTCAACGAAATTGATGCAATAATGGTTGCTACTCCGGATCATACGCATGCATGTATTTCGCTACCGTTTATGTGTGCAAAAAAACATGCTTATGTTGAAAAGCCATTGACTCATAATATCTATGAGGCTCGTTTAATGGCAGAAACAGCACAAGAAGAAAAAATCGTAACCCAAATGGGAAATCAAGGGGTTTCTGATGGTGGGGCAAAAATTATTAAAGGTTGGATTGACAAAGGAGATATTGGCAAAGTCACAACAATTGATTGCTGGACAAATCGTCCAGTTTGGCCACAAGGTTTTAGCAACCTGCCAAAAGAAGCAGAGGTTCCAGAAACCCTCAATTGGGATCAATGGTTAGGCCCCTCAGCTTATCGACCATACAGTCCAGCATACCTTCCTTTCAAATGGAGAAGTTATTGGGATTTTGGAACTGGGGCATTGGGTGATATGGGTTGTCATATTATCGAAACACCTTTCAATGCTTTAGATCTTGACTTTCCTATTAGTGTAGAGTCAAGCAATACTGAATTTTGGATCGATGACTTTAAGCGAGCTGAAAACTTGATCACTTTCCCCGCAAGCAGTAAAGTTCAAATGCAATTTGAAATTGATGATAGTGTTGTAAATCTCAATTGGTATGATGGAGGAATTTTACCAAATCACCCTGAGGGCTTAGACTTAAACGAAAAACTTGGAGCATCAGGCGGAGGCACAATCATTTATGGAGAAAAAGGAATCATCATTGCAGATTTTTATTCTCGTAATCCAAGACTATTTCTCAAGAACAAGAAAAATGGAATCCCAAAATTAATAAAAGAAAAAGCTTCCAAAGCTATCGCGTCAAAATCGCATGCGTTAGATTTTGTTGAAGCCTGTATTAATGGTGGTTCAGCAAAGTCCGATTTTGCTTCAGGTGGTAAATTAACAGAAATTATATTGATGGGGAATTTGGCTATTTATAATTCTCAACAACAACAAAAGGCTTGGGATGAATCGCCACCACGAAAGTTGAAATGGGATGGAAAAAATATGCGTGTGATCAATCGACCAGACCTCGACCACATCATACGGGGAAGTTATAGGGATGGTTGGAAATTAGATGTAAATTATAAATAGAAGAACATTTTATTCAACGCAAGTATTCTGCTATTGCCCTTGCCTCATCGTAAGTCAGATTTTGATTATACATAATGACATTGTTGTATTCTTCAAGTAACTGCATGGCAACGGGATCTTTTTTGACCATCTCAATTGGGTTGAGCATGATGTTCATGACCCACGAAGGGCTTCTACGATCGTAAAGACCATTTAGCGCTGGCCCGATATAACGCTTGTCAAACTTGTGGCAAGCAGTGCATTTTTGATCATAAAGTTGCTTTCCTAGCTGCACCATTTTATCATCAATATCTGAAAAAACGAGATCTTTTACAGGCCCAATACCATAATTCGTTAAATCAACCTGTGAAGACGAACTTGTACTTTCATCTTTTTGGGAAGTAGCAATACTTACTTGACCATAAGTAGCCTTCTTCTTTTCTGTTTTTTTTTCCTGACCACATGAGATCAATACTACGGCTAGAAATAATAGTATTTTTTTCAAGGTTATCGTAAATTTTTGATTTTAATGTTTTTAAAT
Organism: uncultured Flavobacteriaceae bacterium; assembly: GCA_913051755.1. The sequence continues at coordinate 30,369 of CAJXBR010000004.1, read as the reverse complement.
GCAACTGGATTCCCATGATCTTGAAGTCCAATCTTTCCTGTTTTATAAGTGCCAAACTTGCTCCAGTCTTTAAATTTGGAACCAGCAATCATTTTCTCCCATTGCACCCCATTGATTGGAAACTCATGAATTTTAACAGAGTTCAGCACCACATGGCCATGATTTTTCTCATGATTAATATGAATGACAACATGGTTCCACATTCCTGCAGGCTTCGCGACTTGTTCTGATGGTCTAGACAAGTCGTACAATGCACCTGGTTGATAGAATTCATCTTCTTTCTCACGTGAAGAATCGTATTTCGCCTTATCAATATCCAGTATTTGTACTTCAGGTCCTGTGTAGTAAGGCTCTGATAAATCTGGATCCTCGACCACTCCCCAAAAAATACCACTATTACCACCTTCTGAAATTTTCCACTCAATTGAAAGCTCAAAATTTGTGTACTCGTCGTCAGTTACAATGTTATAGGAACGACCCTTATCTTTTTTTTCTGTTGGAGGATTAAATTTCAATACACCTTCTTCAGCTGTCCAAAATTTTTCTGGAACACCGCCATTGTAAATATGCCATCCGTTCAAGGTCTCACCATCAAACAACGAGACCCATTCGGTTTCGTTGTTGTTTGCTTCTTTCTTTTGTTTTTTAGTGGGGTTACAACCAACTAAAAGAATGAATGTAAATATGTAAATTAAAGGATTCATTATTTAAGATTTAAAATTGATTTTAATTTTTTTTCATCCAATTTTGCGCCAGCAAAATCATCAAACTTTTTATCAGTTGTTTGGATGATATGTTTTTGTATAAATTCTGCACCTTCCTTGGCTCCTTGCTCAGGGCTTTTGATACAGCATTCCCATTCCATAACAGCCCAAACATCACAGCCATATTCAGTGAGTTTAGAAAATATCGCTTTAAAGTCGATTTGACCATCCCCAATAGATCGATATCTTCCGGCTCTGTTTTGCCAATCTTCATATCCACCAAAGGCACCTTTTTTTCCATTTGGATTAAATTCTGAATCCTTTACATGAAAAGCTTTTATAAATTCATGATAATGATCGATATAGGATAAATAGTCAAGTTGTTGCAAAACAAAATGACTTGGATCGTATAGTATTTTAACACGATTGTGCTGTTGGGTGGCATCGTAAAACCTTTCAAAAGTCACCCCATCATGTAGATCTTCGCCAGGGTGAATTTCATAGCAGATATCAACACCATTATCTTCAAAAACATCTAAGATTGGCAGCCATCGTTTTGCGAGTTCGGCAAATCCCATTTCGACCAAACCAGGTGGACGTTGTGGCCATGGGTGCCAAGTGTGCCACAATAAAGCACCTGAAAAAGTTGCATGAGCGTTAAGATCAAGTCTTCGGCTTGCAACTGCTGCTTTCTTCACTGTTTCAATCGCCCACTCTGTTCGCCCCTTTGGATTATTTTTAAATTCTTTTGGCGCAAAGTTGTCAAACATAATGTCATAGGCTGGATGCACTGCAACCAACTGACCTTGCAGATGAGTTGATAGTTCAGTGATTTCTAAGCCATACTGATTTATTTTGCCTTTGAGTTCATCACAATAATCTTGGCTTTCAGCAGCAAGATCAAGGTCAATCAAAAAATGTTCCCATGTTGGAATTTGAATCCCTTTGTAGCCCAAATCAGATACCCATTTACACATACCATCTAGGGTATTAAAAGGTGCTTTGTCATCGACAAACTGTGCAAGAAATATGGCTGGTCCTTTGATTGTTTTCATTTTTTTCTTATTTGATTTCAGTCCATTGATTTCCAGATTTATGGGATTGAATCACGCATTCAATAAACTGCATGCCTCGCACGCCATCAATTAAATCTGGGTATGAACCCTCACGAGTGTTATTGGTTATCGCATCAGCGACGCCATGATAGATATTTCCCATAGCATCGAAGATTCCTTCAGGGTGTCCGGGGGGGAGCTTGGTCGATTGGGTTGCTGCATCGCTATTGTACTCATGCCCAGGCTTAAGCACCTGGAGTGTAGAGCCTTCCAATCCATGGTACAAATAGTTGGGATTTTCTTGCGCCCATTTCAAGTGTCCTTTTGTTCCATAGATGGCAACTGTAAAGTTGTTTTCTTCGGCTGTTGCAATTTGACTCGCTCTCAAAACTCCCTTTGCATTGCCATCTAAACGAAGAAGAACTGTACCATCAATATCCATTACATTGTCTTCATATAAATAATTCAAATCTGCAAGAATGGATTTAATCGGTTGCCCTGTAACATATTCAAGCATCTGAAATGCATGCGTTCCTACGTCACCAATACAGCAACTTTGACCTGATTTCTCGGGTTGTAGTCGCCACACCTTTTTTCTACTCTCTGGATCATGAATGACAGGGTTAATCCAACCTTGATAGTATTGGGCATCAATTTTTTGAATAGTTCCGATTTTGCCATCTTGAATCATGCTTCGCATCTGACGAACCATCGGATAGCCAGAATAAGTGTAGGTCACAGCAAAAATAAGTTGTTTATCTTCCCTAAGTTTCTTTAGCTCAAGTGCTTCGGCGTAACTGGTCGTCAGTGGTTTTTCGCATATCACATGAAAACCTTCTTCTAATAATCTTTTTGCCATGGGAAAATGAAGGAAGTTTGGGGTAAGTACAGAAACGACTTCAATACGTTTGTCTTCAGCAAGAGAATGCTCTTTTGAAAGGAGTTCTTCAAGGTCTTTGTAGATGCGATCTTCGTTTAGACCAATTTTTTTGGCAAATCTGAAATTGTCTTCCCAGTTAGGGTTGAAAACACCACCTACAATTTCAAACCGATCAAACATTGATGAGGCGATGCGGTGAACAGGTCCAATAAATGAGTCACCACCACCACCCAATATACCCATACGTATTTTAGCCATTGACATCAATTTTTTCGTTCTTGAAAGTAATTAAAAATATCAACAATACTACAAATGCAAACCCAGTAGGCGCAATCCACACTTGTGACCATTGAAGACCTTCATCTAAAGCATACATGTCATAAATTTTACCAGCTGACCAAAACCCAACAAACATCCCAAGACCATAAGTGGCCAGCGTAATTAATCCTTGTGCAGCACTCTTGATTTTGGGCCCGGCTTTGGCATCAGTATATACTTGACCAGTGACGAAAAAGAAGTCATAACAAATACCATGTAGCAATATGCCAAAAATTAACATATATGTTTTTTCATCTGCATCGCCATAAGCGAACAATATGTATCGTAGCACCCATGCCAACATCCCAATGATGAGTGTTTTTTTTAACCCAAGTCTCAAAAGGAAGTAGGGCAGTAGCAACATAAAAATAACTTCTGACACTTGACCTAATGCCATTTTTCCTGTTGGGTTGGTCAACCCAACATCAGTTAAAAATGGATTTGCATGTTGATAGTAAAATGCAAGAGGAATACAAATGAGAATTGATGAAATAAAAAAGACGAGATAGTTTCGATCATTAAAGAGCTTGAGCGCATCAAGACCTAAAATTTCACGAAGACTGATCTTTTCGCCTGCACTTTTTGCTGGCGGTGTTTTTGGCAAAAAGAAGCTAAATATTCCAAGTCCAAAAGAAGCATATGCTGCCATAAGAAAGGTGTTTTGCAACATCCCGTCAGCAACAGCAGAAGCACTATCCCATGAAAAATAATAGCTTATCATGGCACCTGCGACAATCCAACCAACAGTCCCAAATACTCGAATGAGTGAAAATTCTTTTGCAGCTTCACTCATCTGATAAAAAGACACCGAATTTACAAGCGCAAGTGTAGGCATATATAAGACCATATACCCCAGAACATAGGGGTAGAAATCATCAAAACTTGCAGCACTTGCCATCATCAGCATCATCACGCCACCAGCCGAATGAAGTATCGCTAGTATTCTTTCTGCGTTAAAAAAACGATCTGCAATCAACCCAATGATAAATGGCGCAATGATTGCACCCCAAGATTGTGTTGAATAAGCCATTGCAGTCTCATAACCAGAGGCACTGAGATTTTGTGATAAAAAAGTCCCCATCGTCACAAACCATGCCCCCCAAATAAAGAATTCGAGAAACATCATTACTGATAGTTGAATTTTAATTTTTAGATTCATTTGTAGAACTTAAAATGTATTTTTCGATCAAGCGTTTTGTATGAAGAATTCCATCTTCAACAGGCATGCGTTTTCCCTCATATTCGACACCAATATATCCAGCATAACCAGCCTCTAAAACAACATTCAGCATCCTTTCATAATCAATTTTGGTTTCATTTCCCTGGAGATCAAAATCATAGGATTTTGCACTGACGGCTAATGCTCTAGGCATCATTTCTTGAACACCTTTATATTTATCATATTCATTGACACATGCACCTTCTTCTTTGGCAATACAAAAGTTTCCAAAATCTGGAAGCGTACCACAGTTGGGGAGATTTACCGCATTGATGACCTCCATTAGCAATCCAGCGTTAGACGAAAGACCCCCATGATTTTCAACTACGATATTGATGTTGGATTTTGAGGCATGTTCTGAAAGAGACATCAAACTTTTTACAGAGAGTTCTTTCCAAAGCTGTTGGTTGGTTGTTCCATATAAGTTCACTCGGATTGCATTGCACCCAAGCTTCGCAGCGGCATCAATCCAAACGCTGTGATTTTCAACTGCCAGAAGTCGCTTAGTTTCGTCTTCATTTGAAAGGCGACCTTCGCCATCAATCATAATTAAAACATTATCCAAGTCATATTTTTGGGATTCTGCAAGACTTTTACTGACAAAATTTTCAATCGCTTTGTTTTTGTCTTTTGCATTGTAAATGTCTTTGTATAGCTGTGTAACATATTCAAGACCAGAAAATCCAAAGCCACTGGAAATTTTCGCAAAGTCATAGGGATCTAGAGTACCACTACGAATGGATTTGTTTAGTGACCATTGCGCCAAAGACAGTTGAATTGTTTTTTTGGTTTTCGTTTTTAACAAATGGTGTTTTGATTTCATACTTTTATTTGCAAATCCAAGTGTTGAAACACCAAACAATACTAAGGACATGTTTTGTAAGAAATGGACTCTTTTCATTTTGTTATTCTTTAGTGATAATCCTTGTGTTTTGTTCGTCAATAACTTGACATTAACACTCAAAAATTAAATATAGACATATTTTGCAAATCGGAATTTGATTGAGCCAAAGTTTTTAAATCTATTTTACTGTGAATACAGCGACTGATATATTTCTAAAATTATTTTCATAATGAAGTCTTGATAATCCAAAAAACAGCAATAAACTGCAAAAAGAATTAAATAAATGAGTAATTTGCCAGAGTGAATTTTAAATAAACATAAATTGCTATGTATAATCTATTTTAAAAATTGTGAGAAATCTTCTACACATACAATTTACCTTTATGTTACTATTTGGCATTATAGGTTTTGGTCAACAACTCGATCCTGATCTTGCTGAAAACCAAGGGATGTCTTCAACTCGACTGTCAAATATAGATTACGCTTTTACCAATTATATAGATAATGACAAATTACCAGGATCTGTAATACTGGTTGCTAGGAATGGTAAAATCGTGTATCACAAATCTTTTGGGATGAGTGATATGGAAAATAAAATTCCAATGACTAACGATAAAATATTTAGGATTGCCTCACAAACCAAGGCATTGATTAGTGTTGGCATAATGATGTTGCAGGAAGAGGGCAAATTGTTGTTGTCAGATTCTTTATCTACTCATATTCCTGAGTTTAATAAGTCCAAAGTTGCCGAGAAAAAAGGTAGAAAACGTTATCGTATAGTGAATGCCAAAAGACCAATTAGGATACGTGACCTGATGACACATACAGCAGGGATAGGTTATGGTTTTGGTCCAGCAGCACATCTATGGAAAAAAGCAGATTTGCAGGGTTGGTATTTTGCTCACAAGGATGAGCCGATTTTAGAATCCATTCGAAAAATGGCAAAACTCCCGATGGAGGCGCACCCAGGAGAGGCATTCGTTTATGGTTACAATACAGACATCCTCGGAGCTGTTATCGAAGTCGTTTCTGGACAGCCGCTGGATGTGTTTTTGAAAGAGAGAATTCTCGACCCCCTTGGAATGTTTGACACCCATTTTTATTTGCCCAAACAAAAATCATCACGATTAACTGTGGTGTACAATCAAGTGGATTATGAACTCGTACGCGCCGAGGAGAATGGAGATGATGGAACTATTGAACATGAAGAATCGCAAGGTCATTATATCAATGGCCCTCGCAAAAGTTTCTCAGGAGGAGCAGGTTTGTTGAGTACCTCCAATGATTATGCCAAGTTTTTACAAATGCTTTTAAATGGGGGTTTGTATAATGATTATCGTCTATTATCAAGAAAATCTGTGGAGCTGATGACTGCCGATCACATGAATGGCGATCACTATGAAGGGGTTCGTTTTCCGTGGGACTGGGGTACTGGATTTGGTCTAGGGTTTTCCATCACCAATGATCTTGGAGATCGCGGCATTTTGGGGAGTGTTGGCGAATATGGATGGGGAGGTGCATATCACAGCAGTTATTTTGTAAACCCCGAAGAAAAGTTAGTGGTTGTTTATTTCACGCAAGTGGTTCCAATCACGTTGGACGATCATCAAAAACTAAAAGCACTTGTCTATCAGGCTATTGTTGACTAGACTCAATATATTAACGTAAAACGGTTATAGATTTTCCTCCTTTTAACTTGTTATCAAAGCTGCGTAAAACAACAACATCATCAGGATCAACTGCTATGGGGCGTTGATATGCCATTGATGAGGAGTTTGGCGTTGACCCATTTAAGGTGTAGTGAACGCGCATCCCTGGAAATGGACTTCTGACAAATAATGAATCGTTTTTAATGATACCCCCTGGCTTTGGTAAATCATGATAAAAATCAGGAAACAGATTGTTGATCAAAGGCAGTGTTCGTTTCCCCATGACATTTAAAAACTGATTCCAATTTTTTGTTATTTTATGTTCTTGTGCACTGGTTTGATCGGAAATCCAATATGGTTTTTTGGCCCAAGCTCTTTCTGCAAATACAATCAGATTTGGCATTAGCATTTGATCTAAAATTGTTTCACTTGTAACAGTTTCAGTCCACAACTGGCCTTGTATCCCAATGAGATTGTCTTGCTTGGTTGGGTTGAGTTTTGTTGTTTTTAAAATATAATCAGATGAGATGTTGTGCTTTAGATTTAAGGCCTTATTGGCAAAAATATCCTGAGGATCAATTGCCCAAGTGTCGAAATAATCTACATAGCCAGACCAATTCAGTCCAAAAGCGTCCATGTCATTGTCGTTGGCCATATCAAAATAAAATGCTGAAGAGTTGCTCATTACTGTTTTAAAACCTGCATTGGCAAGTTTATAGACCATGTCCTCACGACCCCCGCCCCATGTATTATTCCAAGAATATGGAATGACATTATAATCAAATCGCACTTCTTTTATTTTGGTTTCACTTTGACTGTTTTTAGAGTGTACAAGTAAAAAATCCTCCCACCCAGACATCACAGCGCCATGCTTTTCAATACTACTCTTCATGCGTAAAAGTGCATCATTGTAAAGGCTTTCAAGATCTATATCATTGATAGTGTCAGTTGTAGAATTTATGCACCTTGGAGATCCTTCCCAAACACCATAAGGCAACTCATCAGCTCCAATATTAAAATGTTTAAGCGGAACATTGGCCTTTTGATACATGGCTGCAACCTCTGCAACTACCTTATCAAAAAATCTATATGAACTCTCCATACATATATTAATGGTATTGTCATTGTATAGCTGAGCAGATTGATAGACACTATTGTCATGGGGGTCAGAGAGTGCATACATTTCGGCACCTTTGTAGTCGCCTAAGGCATTGAGCCTGTTACGCCTTGCATCCATCGAAACAATCGAGGCACGAGCATGTGAGGGAAAACTGAGTTGAGGAATTATGGTAATATTTTTTGCTTTGGCATATTGCAACAAGGAAACAAAATCATCTTGCGATAAGAACCCATTTCCAGTTATACCACCAGTTGCCCCAGACCCATACATGGGGATTAACTGGTCACTTTCATCAGTTGTAAATCCTCTTTTAGCACCTATTTCAGTAAGCTCCGGAAGCCCTGTGATTTCGAGTCGCCAACCTTCATCGTCTGAGAGTTTTATATCAAAATGATTGAGTTTAAACATCGCCATCAAATCTATAATCTGTTTGAGTTTGTCTACTCCATAAAAGTTTCGGGCGATGTCAAGCATAAACCCTCGATATTTAAAACGAGGGCTGTCAGAAATTTGAATTATAGGCCATCCTCGATTTTCTAATTCTGCAATCTGATCGATTTGTAGTAATGATTGAAGGGCGTATAATAGTCCACCATACGAACCTGTTTCAACAACCACTCGGTCTTCTTTAATTTTCAAATGGTATTCTTCAGGTGCAATGTCTTTTGTATGATTGAGAATTACATTTGCTCCTTCATCTGACTCGACCCAATCGATCCTAACAGCTGGAAAAAGAGAGGATACTATTTTTTCAAAAGGGGCTTTAATTAACAAATCAAATTCATCACTTTCTGCCTTTCCATTGATACATACACGCCAGTTAGTTAGGCGATTTCGCTCGTATTGGGGTGTGGAGGAAAATTTTGGACTTGGAACAACCCATGAGATTGAGTCTGTTGGGATGGTTTTAATATTTGCTAGATTTTGATATCGATCTTTGGCTGTCGGCAAGTTTAACCCATCGAGTCCCTCTGCCTTTTGCCAGTCGATATTGGTTTGTAAATCAATGGTTTGTAAAGTTGTTACAACAAATGCACCTCTAGGGCCTAGGGGCAATCGATTCATCAGACCTTTTGTCGCCGCACTGAAAGAGATGCTTTCGCCAGCACTTAATTGCCATGAATCACCAAACCTTAGAATCAAATAGGAGTTGCCATTTACACGCTCAAAATCAATTCCTTTGGGAAGGCTTTCTTGCAGTGGCTCTCCAAGAATTTGATTCCAGTGTAACGACCATTTGTTTTCGATAAAATCGAATGATGTGTTGTTGGTAAGGGTGAAAACGACATCCATGGTGTTGTTTTGAAGATCAAACTTTTCGATTCTATAATCCAATACTGCACTTGGCTCATCTGAGGATGAACAAGCGACAAAAAATATTGATATCAATACATAAAACGACAATAAAGTTTGTCGAAAAGTAAAGTCAGGTTTTTTCATAAATCTGGGTTTTTTGATTTGTTTACATAAGCAAGATAGACAATCAAATTTTATTTTAAGGGTTGTAGCGAACAAAGCCTTCCACAGCTTCAAACTCTGGTAGTCCTAGTAAGTTATACTGATTTGCGGTATGGGTATTTCGCTGTTCTGCACGCTGCCAAAATTCTCTTGCATCTGGCCCTGGAAACATCGCACGATCCTTTTGGGATTGATGTTTGAAAATAGCTTCTCTTTTTCTCAGCACATTCTTAGGGCTCAGTGGCACTGCCATTTCAATCTCATTGACACCCCACTCTTGCCACGCTCCTCTGTATAGCCAAACCTGTGTGTCTTTCAACCATGCATCCCTAGCCTTTTTCAACTCATTGATAGCATCAAAAATCACTTGCAGGCATACGTGATGTGTGCCATGTGGGTCAGACAAATCACCAGCAGCAAAGATCTTTTTCGGCTTTACTTTTCGCAGCAGTTTTACAGTGAGATCAACGTCTTTTTTGGTATGTGGTTTTTTCTTGACAGCTCCAGTTTCGTAAAAAGGTAAACTCATAAAGTGAGCCTTGTTTTCTGGCACACCACATACGCGGCAGGCAGCCAAGGCTTCTCCTTTTCTAATGAGACCCTTCAGCTCCTGAATGCGCAAAGAATCAATATCACCAACCTTCTTTTTTGCAAAAGCAGTGACAATTTTTTGATATTCATCAGTGATTGGTTGTTGACCAGGAGATGCATCTAGGCAAAACTGCATGAATCGAATGACTTCATCGTCATAAACTGCGATATTTCCAGATGTCTGATAGGCCACATGAACATCAAATCCATTGTCAACAAGTTGTATAAACGTACCTCCCATCGAAATGACATCATCGTCGGGGTGAGGACTAAAAACAAGAGCAGTAGATGGGTTTTTGGCATCTGTTTTTTTTGTGCTATTCCAAGTATCAAAGGCTTCGAGAAGCGATTCATGAACCTGATAATTGAGCTGATAGACTTCGTAATCAATGGCAACCAACAATGATTGAAGGTGGTTGTTTTCATAATCCTCTCGCGAAAGTTTTAGGATTGATTTTTCGCAATGCCTCGCAAGCCATATCACTGCCTTTTTGATTTGTTCCGAATCCCAATGACAAGTCCCCACCAGCCATGGTGTTTTTTCTCGACTCAGTTCAGAAGCACTTGCTTTATCAAGTACAAATTCACAGTCAACATGTTGTTGTAAAAAGGTAGCAGGTACTTGTTCGCTGATAGTACCCTCAACAGCTCTTGAAATGATATTTGACTTCCCTTCGCCCCAAGCCATCAAATATACTTTTTTGGCTTTCATAATCGTATCCACACCCATTGTGATAGCTTGTTTGGGAACAAATTGCTCGCCAAAAAAACTGCTAGCCGCATCCTTTCGCGTGATAGGGTCTAGCCAAACTCTTCTTGTTTTGGAGTTAATTGCTGATCCAGGCTCATTAAAACCAATGTGACCAGTACGGCCAATGCCCAGTAGTTGAATGTCTATACCTCCCAGCGACTGAATCGCCTTTTCATATGACTTACAATAATGATCAATTTTTTCAGGAGCTATCGTTCCATCAGGAATATGAATATTTTCTTCTAATATATCGATATGATCAAAGAAATTTTTGTGCATAAACTCTACATAAGAATGAATCGATTTAGGATCCATGGGAAAGTACTCATCTAGATTGAAGGAGTGTACGTTTGCGAAACTTACTTTTCCCTCTTGATAAGCTTGAATGAGGTGTTGATATATTTTTATTGGTGTTGAGCCAGTCGCCAAGCCCAAAACAAAAGGTTTATTTGCGCTTTTTTGATTGATCTGATCGATTATTTCATCACCAATTTTTTGGCATGCAAGACTTGAATCTTCATACACACGAACAGGGATGTGTTCACAGTCGTATTGGTGATTGGCTTCTTTTGTTAGATGATTTAAGGTTGCTTTTGTCATGACATTATTTGCTTATTTATGCAAATTAATGCTTTATTTTGCAGCTTTACAAGCTTTTAATGCTGTTATAGTGTTGATTTTCTCAAAAAATATTATTTTTATATGATAAAATAGCTGTGCTAAAGGAAGAACGTTTTCAGAAGATTTTAGACGAAGTGTCCCTTCGCAACCGGATTCTATTATTGGATATGGCTGCGCAGCTCAATGTTTCTATCGATACCATTCGTAGAGATGTCAAGGAACTTGATAAAAAGCAGCTGATCAAGAAGGTACATGGTGGAGCAATCTCACTTGGGTTTGTGTCCAACAACGCAGCAGTTGATGTGTATGATGTAAATGAAAAGCAATCCATTGCACAAAAAGCAATTCCTTTCATTTCTGATGGTGCTGTCGTATTTATTGATGGGGGAACCACTTGCATGGAGCTCGTAAAACTGATTCCGCCAAAAACGAAAATCACTTGCTTTACTTTGAGTTTGCCGATTGCAAGTGAAATGGTAAAGAAACCAAATGTCGATTTGATTTTCATCGGGGGTAAAATTTCAAAAGAGTCTCACATGAGCGTCAGCGTTGGAGCTGTCAATGAACTTTCTCAGATTCGTTTTGACTACAGTTTTATCAGTACTGGATATATTGATCCAACACATGGATTAAGCGAATTTGATTGGGAGGTTGTACAGATCAAAAGAGCTATTGTCAAAGCATCTCGCAAATCGATACTATTATGTATTTCAAAGAAATTCAACTCCCATCAAAAATACAAATGTGTCAATGTTTCTGACATCGATACCTTGGTGACAGAACTTGACCCAAATGATGTGCTCCTTGACCCTTTCAAGAATTTAAACATCAATATATTGTAGACACCGAGACAAGTTTTTTAGGTCATTTTTTCTCTGTTTTATTATGAGTCCAAAATAGCAATGATGTTAAATTTGCATTTTTTTGCAGTATTATTGTACATTAGCTATGAGTAAATAACTTTAGTGAGATTAGAATGAACAAATTTTTTGTTTTAATATTTATCATTGGCTTGCAACTCCTGCACAGCCAATCGATTTCTTCCTTGAACGACTCCATTCGAAAATATCAGATTAAAGAACCTGAAAAAGCACTTGATTATGGTTATAAAGCAATTTCCACTTCAGATTTTAATAAATTGAGTTGGGATGTTTATGATACAAATTATTTGATAGGTGAGACCTTGTACTACCTTAATTTTGAAAAAGAATCCTTTGATTATTTATTTCAGGCACTCAGGGTTTTCGAAACTTTAACTATTGATCAGAGATTGTTTAAACATATCTCCAAGCCACCCTGGATTTTGGTTACCCTTGGAAACTCTTATTTTAATTATGGAGAATATGAAAGGGCAAGTAGTTATTATTATGAAGCAATCGAAAATTTTGAGTTGTATGAAATAAAACATCAAGAAGATAAGTTTTTTGGGCTCAACACTGTTGAAGGAAATTTGGCGATGATCAGCTATAACTTAGGAGATTATGAGGAATCACTCAAATACTATAAAAAGATATTATCGCGGAGGCAATTAATTGATAAACCTTCAGACATCATCAGATCTTATACCCAGTTTATCAATCTATACTTATTGCAGGATAAGGTAGATGATGCATTAAATTATTTAGAATTGTCTGAGAAAGTTTTTAACACAAAATCTGTTGACCCCTCTTATTCAAGTGATTCAGAAATTCAACTTAGTTTCTCACGAGCCATTTCAACCTATGCTGATTACCTTAAAAATAAGCAACGTTATTCAGAGTCTTTAGAATTGTTTTTGCAAGCAAAAAAACTTGTCGAATCTTTCGCAAACGAAATACCTAGACTGAATGTATCGATTGCGGAGTGTCACATTGGACTGAATAACTATGAGCTTGCTGAATCTATACTAGAGGATAATTTAAAATCCTCATTTAGTCGTCCTCCTGATCAATTTGTTGCCAGAGATAATCGGATTCGAAACTTTAAGGCGATGGTTAATACGTATCAAAGCTTAGGGAAATTCGATAAGGTTTTATCTATTAAAGATTCGATAATATATTACAGCAAACAGTCACAAATTGACCCTTACAAGTCGCTTGATAATGTTGAGAACATAATTTTGTTATCTGAAAAACAAGCTGAAATTAATGAGAGTGAAATGAAGTATAATCGAGCACAGCTTTTATTTTCTGGATTTGCGCTCATACTTATATTATTGGTTATAATTCTCCGAATCAATAATAATTTACAGCGCGAAAGAAGCACAAGATTAGAACTCGAGAGAAATCGATTTGAGGAGGAGCTCAATGCAAAGAAAAGAGAATTGTTTAGCAAAACTAATTTTATCATCCAACGCAACGAGTACCTTCAAAACTTTAGAAAAAGCTTAGGTGGTGATGAGGAACTTCCAGCCTCTCGTGTGAATCGCATGAAAAGAGAAATTTCATCTTTGATTAATTCAGAAAGTGCCTACAGTGAGTTTGACAAAAAGTTTGTTGAGGTGTTTCCAGATTTTTATAAAAAACTCAATGAAAATTATAAATTGTCAAAAGTTGATTTACGTTTGATCGCATACATAAAAATGAATAAGAGCAACAATGAAATTGCTCAAATTTCTGGGATTTCATTGCGCACAGTTCAAAGTCAGCGCTATCGATTGGCAAAAAAATTAAATTTGATAAAAAACCAAGATCTAAACGCATTTATTTTCAGTATTTAATCTAGACCCCTTATTTTTTACCATATTCCCAACTTTTGCAGTCAAATTGCAGTATCTGTTTTTTAGCATGTCGTTTGTGGTATATCTACTTTTGATCCATAACCAAAATGAAATGATTATGAAAATATTATTTAATTTTTTAGCAGTAGCATTGTTTGCGATATCATCAGTTAGTTTGATCGCGCAGCAAACAGTTACTGGAACTGTAACAACAGCTGATGGACCACTTCCTGGTGCCACGATTGTAGTTAAGAGTACAAACACTGGTACAACGACTGATTTTGATGGTAACTTTAGTATTGAAGTATCTGCTGGCGATATATTAGTTGCCTCTTTTGTCGGATATGCAACACAAGAGACAGCTGTAGATTCTTCTTTGCAAATTAATTTTGTTCTACAAGAAGATCAATTGCTTGACGAGGTTGTAATCACAGCCCTTGGTATTTCAAGAGAGAAAAAATCATTGGGATATGCAGTCACAGAAGTTGCTGGCGATAATGTAAATACAATTAAGGATAATAACCTTGCGAGTTCTCTTACAGGTAAGGTTGCAGGGCTTCAAGTATCTGCTGCAGGATCTCTTGGTTCTGGATCAAGAGTTACAATAAGAGGGAACAATTCTTTAGCTGGTAATTCTCAGGCGCTTATTGTTGTTGATGGTATGCCAATTAATGCATCACTACCACTTAGTAATGATGGTGGCCAAAGAGAAGCTGGTTCCAATAATGGGGGTGGTCAGGTAAGTTTTGAACCAAGTATTGCTGGCGGGGGTATTTCAGATATAAATCCTGATGACGTTGAAACTATATCTGTACTCAAAGGACCTGCAGCATCAGCACTTTACGGATCAAGAGCAGGTAATGGAGTCATACTTATTACTACTAAAAAAGGTTCAAGGTCTGATAGATTAGGTGTTACTTTAAAAACAAACCTATATGTTGACAATCCTATGTTTTTACCAGATTTTCAAAACCAGTATGGGCAAGGATCCTTAGGCGCTCCAAATTTAGCTCGTTCAAGTGGAAGCTGGTCTGAGTTATCTTGGGGTGGTAGATTAGATGGTTCTTCACAACCATATTATGATGGATCTAACAAAGCATATAGTGCTAAGCCTAATAATGTTGAGAATTTCTTTAGAACTGGAGTAAGATCAATAACATCCCTATCAATCGATAAAGGATCAGAAAGTGGATCAACACGATTTTCATATACAAATAACTCATCTGAGTCAATTGTTGAGGGGTCTGATTTAGAAAGTCATAACTTTAATTTAAGATCAATAACAAATCTTTCTGATAGATTGACCTTTGACGCTAAGGCCACCTATTTTACTCAAGAAGTAGCTGGTAGAGCATCTTCAGTTGGAGCTCAAGGCCTCATTGGTTATTTATACAGAATGCCAAGAAACGTAGCTATTGATGACATGCGTAATTATCAAATGGAGAATCCTGGAACTCCTTCAGAATTTAAAGTTATTACTTATGGAGACGGCATAATTGGGAATCCTTTTTGGATGGCTCTACATGATGAAAGTTCTGTAAGAAGAAATAGATTTTTAGGTTACACTAAAATAAATTATAAGTTTACGGATTGGTTAAGTGCTTTTATTCGTGTTGGTGCTGATGTAACTAACATTAGAGACATAGAAGTCAAAAAACCTGGACATCACTACTCAGATAATGGACAAATGATGATTCAGGAAAGTCAATTTGGGGAATTAAACTCGGAAGTTTTATTCACTGCTAATCATCAATTTACAGAAAAATTAAATGTTATAGCTAATTTAGGTGGTAATTTATCTAAAAGAAGCTCCGAAGGCATGATGATTTTTGGTTCCGAGTTTAAAATTCCGACGAAATTTTTTGTTTCAAACTTGAAGACTGTTAATTCACCAGTTGAAGCACCACTGGCCGTTAAAAAAGTAAATTCGGCTTATGGTTCTGTTAATTTAGCATATGATAATTTCATATATCTTGATGGTTCGCTTCGCAATGACTGGTCATCTACTTTAAGTGAAAATAATAGATCTTATGCATACAGTTCTTTGAGTTTATCTGCTATACTTAACAGGTTTATTGATCCAGAACAGAATTTTTTCAATTTATTTAAAGTTCGTGCTAGTCTAGCAGAAGTAGGTAACGATACAGATCCATATCAGCTTAATCAAACATACAATGTTCCTGGACAAGGTTACCTTGGGTTAACAGTTTTAAGTAATTCACCTATTAAATTTAATCCAGATTTAAAACCTGAGACAGTAACGTCTTCCGAGTTTGGATTAGAATTAAGTATGCTTAGAAATAAACTTAATTTAGACGTAACCTTCTACAATATCGAAACAGAAGATTTAATTTTTGATGTCCCAGTAGCAGCATCTACAGGATTTACTTTTAATAGAACAAATATCGGTTTAGTGTCCAATAAGGGTTTGGAGATTGCACTTGGTGCAACTTTGATGGATTCAAATAATCTTGTTTGGAATACTTCTCTTTTTTATTCAAAAAATGAAAATAAAGTTGAGGATTTAACAGATGGATTGGACAACTTTACTTACAACACTTCTTCTGATAATAATATTGCTGTAAAAGCTACTGAAGGAGGAAGTATTGGGGATATTTATGGTAAAGTTCTAACTGGTGAAACTGACGCCAGTGGAATACCCACCGCATCTGCTGCTCCTACAGAACTACTAGGAAATACAGAACCCGATTTCTTAGCTGGATGGTCTAATACAATAAGGTTTAATGATTTCTCCATGAGTTTTTTAATAGATGCTCGTGTAGGCGGTCAAATTTATTCACAAACCTCTGCTGATTTAGATAGACAAGGTGTATCTAAAAGAAGTCTTCAATACCGTGATGGAATTTTAGTAAACGGAACTAATACGGGAACTGGAGTTGCTAATACAGAACGCATTTCTGGAGAAGAATACTGGACAGCGATGGGTAACGTTTCTGGGAACTATATTTTTGATCAAGACAACATTAGATTAAGAGAACTTTCAATAGGGTACAATATTTCTGGTGTTGAAAAATTTGGACTTCAAAGCGCAAACATTCAATTGGTAGGAAGAAACTTATTTTTCTTATCTAAGAGTGCTGATGATATAGACCCTGAAATGGTGCTGGGAACATCATTTGGTACACAAGGTATGTCTCACAATGCGATGCCAACATTAAGAAGTTTAGGTCTAAATCTAACATTGAATTTTTAATATAAATACATAACAAAATGAAAAATAGAATATTATTAATCTGCACTAGTTTATTAATCGCAACAGCTCTGTCATGTACAGATGATTTCGATGAAATAAACACACAACCTGATGCACTATCTACTGAAGATATCAGTGCGAAGTTTTTTGTTACTGAAATTCAGCAAAGGCTTTTAAAAGGTAACATGTTTCCTCGCTGGCTAGGAAATGTAATACACGTTGATCAATTTTCTGGTCAATCATCAAATGGATGGGCCGGATCTAGTTGGGATGGCGATTTAGGATGGTTATATAATAGCTTTTGGTCAGACGCTGGTTGTTGGAACCACCTATCGGGTTACAATACTGTCTTAACTTCATATTTGAATAATGTTAATGAAGGTGGCCCTTTAGAGGATGAAATGTATTATGCTCTGGGGCTTATAATGAAAGGGATTTATTATCAACAATTTACAGATGCCTATGGAATGATCCCATACTCAGAAGCATCTGATCCAGATATAGCTTTACCTAAGTTCGATGACCAATTAACCATATACAAAGGAATAATTGCTGAACTTGATGAAGCAATAGAAATTATTGGCGATAAAACAGAAGCTGGTAGTGGTTTTGGGAAGCTTGCAGAAAATGATGTAATATTTAGTGGTAATATGCAAAACTGGAAACAAATGGCAAACAGTTTAAAGTTACGATTAGCACTAAGAGCTCATGGAGCTGCAGGAGAAGATTTTTCTGCAACTGCTGCTTCGGAAGCAATTGCATCCGGTGTGTTGGCTAATGTTGATGGTATGTTTGCAAGCTTTCCTGCTGAAACAAATATATGGGGTGCTTCTTCCGCTGCATGCTATGGAGATGTTTATACATTTGGAGGTGGAGGTAGCGATTGGAGAGTTTCTCAGGCTTTGAATAATGCAATGAAAGATTATGATGATCCAAGGTTATCTTTGATGACTAAACCTGCTACAGGCGGAACAATGACAATAACAAAGCCAACGACTGGTGAAGGTGTTGCTTTGATCGATGTTCATGTTGATTTCGTTAAAGGCTCACTTGATGCTGCTGGTCTTATCCAAGATCAAGATTATACGTGGACAGAAACAGCTACTGATTTGACTATCACTATGCCAGAAAACACCAATTATGTAGGCATGCCTTCAAGAATAAGCCCAAAGCTTAAAGGGTACATGCCAGGAACAATGTTTTCTGAGCCAGCAGATATCATAACTCAAGTTAGAAACGATGAAGGAAAGGATCAATTCCCGGAAGTTGTAATGGCATCAGCTGATTCACATTTTATGATAGCAGAAGCAATTGTAAAGGGACTTGCTAGTGGAGATGCAAATACTTACTATCAATTAGGCTTAGAAAAAGCTATGGCTGTTTGGGATACAGCCCCTTCAGCAGAATTTTTATCTTCTGACATGGGTTCTTTATCTGGTACAATGGAAGAAAAACTAGAGAAAATAGCAACACAACGTTGGTTAGTTAATTACACTAATGGATACGAAAGTTGGGCTATTGTCAGAGATACTGGTTATCCTACAGCAGCAGTCATAACATCCGATGATAACGACATTATCTCTTTTGCTGGGGACTTGAATGGTAGACAGGCACAGAGATTAAGATATGGATCTGACACGTATAATACAAATGGTGATAATGTAAGTGCTGCTGTTTCCATTCAAGGGCCTGATAATATGGCTACAAAATTATGGTTTGCAAAATAATTTAATTAGGTTTTTTATATTTAGTTAGTTTGAAAAAAGCCTGCAAATTGCAGGCTTTTTTTTGTTCTCAACTATTTAACAAATCTCAGTCTTTTATGAGTTGATTTAAACTTTTATAAGTGATCCTTACTGGTGATGTGGATGCAGTTTGAAACAGTATTGTTTTCTTTTTGTTCGCTTTCAAATCAAAATAGTTGTCAGAAAAGTGCCCTTTGGAATCAGCCATTAGCATGATATTTTTTTGCAATACAGGTGAAGTGAGATCAATTGAAAACCCTTTATCTACTTTTTGGATTTCAAAGTGAATTTCATCGTCACCCAACGCTAAATTCTTTGTTTTTTCAAAAAAGTAAGTGTTGGTATGTTCCCCATACTTAGCCTCTAACATAACCTCATTCCCGTTCAGATTTCCCATTTTTTCAACTAAAAAAGATTGAGCTAGGACGCTGGTATTCAAACCAACTTTTACTTCTTTTGAGGAACTCCATAATACATTTCCCTTGAAGTCATACAGCTGTAATGCCAACGTTTCATCAAGATTTTTCAATAAGTCATTGACAATATAGACATCAACCTGATCTCCATCTCTCTTAAATGAAATAAGGATATTTTCAAACGCCTTCTTTGCCTCATAATGTAATGCTTTCCAATTGCCAAAATGATCGATACTCGACCATGAAATCCCGGGCCAACAGTCGTTGAGTTGCCAGTAAAGAGTACCCATATTATAGGGCTTTGCTCTTCTGTGGGCCTCAATTCCCAATCGTATTCCACGCGCCTGCACCACTTGACTCACGTAGGCATAGTCCTCATCATTTTCTGCTACCACATGATCCCTGTCCATATACAGATCAATCAGCGCATACCCACGATGATGTTTTTGGTGTGATTTCATACCCTCAGTGTCGATCTGTATATCATCTGATTGATTAATGAATTTCATCGCCTCTTGACTCGGAAAAGACTGAAACCCAAACTCACTCATAAAGCGTGGAACATAGTCTTCAAAATGTTCAAATGGATAGGCATCATGCCAAACCCACCAATCATGAGCGTCACCCTCAAATTGATACTTAGGATTCCCACGTCCATATTTCGGAGAACTCTCCCAATAATCAATTTGGGTGTGTTTTGCTACTTCTGCTGGTAAAATACTGTCAAATAGTTTTAAGTAGTCGCCCCATATTTTGTCCTTCTGCGCTTGCGTCTTGCCATCTTGCCAACCCCAATTATGCCAACCTTCATTGTTTTCATTATTTCCACACCACAAGACAATACTCGGGTGATTTCGCAAACGTATGAGTTGGTCTTCTGCTTCTTGCTTGGCGTTCTCCAAAAATTCTTCATCACCTGGATACATGGCACAGGCATACATAAAGTCCTGCCACAAAAGGATTCCTTGTTCATCGCATATCTCATAGAAAATATCATTTTCATAAATACCACCACCCCATACACGAAGCATATTCATATTGGCATCAACAGCATCTTGGAGTAAGTTTTCATAATGAGTATCTGTGACTCGATTCTGCAAACTGTGTTGCGGAATATAATTTGCCCCTTTCATATACACAGCCTCCCCATTTATATTGAAATAAAAGGACTGACCATGTTCATCCTCTTCAGCAATGAGTGAAACATTGCGTATGCCATGCTGTAACACGATCTCATCCACTATCGTTTTGTTTTTGATCAATCGAACCTCAACCTGATAGAGGTGTGGATCGCCAAGGTTGTGGGGCCACCAGAATGTGGGGTTTTCAATAGTGACGGGAACCTCGAATTTATCCATTGTACTTGATGTAGGTATTGCCAAAGAAAATTCTTTTCCATCGGCCAACACCTCAATTGTACTTGCCTGATTTGGCGGGCTTGTCAGTGTTACAACAGCAGTGAATTGTGCTTTTTCATTCGTATAGGAATCCTTTTGTAAAAAGATATTTTCAATAGAAGAATCATCCCACGCCTGCAAGGTGATATCTTTCCAAATCCCCATGGTATTTAGCTTCGGACCCCAATCCCAACCATATTGAAACTGCGCCTTGCGCGTAAACACACGATTGCCCTCTGGTAGTGTGTAATCGAGTTTATTTTTCTCAATTTCCTCTTTAACTTGTGTTGGAGCAAAATGAATCGACAGTGTGTTTTGAGACATTAGGAAGTCCTTGACAGGAACCTTAAAAGTCCTGAATGCATTATTGGTTGAAATCAATAAACTGTCATTCAAATAGACCTTCGCATAGGTGTCAAGACCCTCAAATTCAAGTTGGATATTTTCTTTATTGAGTGTACTTGTTGGCACATCAAAATTGGTTTGATAGACCCATGTTGAATCAGCAACCCACTGCACTGTTGTCTCATTTGCTCCAATAAAGGGATCTTCAATGAGTTGATGATCTATCAGATCAGAATATATGTTTCCTGGCACAGTTGCTGAGCGCCACTCGTAAGCGTTGGCAGAACGAAAAGACCAGTTAGAGTCGAGCGTGACTAATGTTGGAAGTTGTTTATTTGATTTGCAGCTAACAAGAATGGCGACAACGCCAATGAGTGTGAGATGTAATTTATGCATGGAGTAATGATATCATTTGTTCAATTATGTTTTGATCAGCATAAGTTTGGTATGTTTCGTCAAAGTGTTTTTCAGAATTCAATGGCAGAAAATCTGTTGTGTTTCTTTTTTCTCGAATGCTGGCAGAGAAATGAATTTCTTTAAAAATAGACGTTTTAAATTTCGATATATTTTTAATGTTAATCCCAGCGGCAGGGATGATTTTTCCACTAAAATTCTCTTGTAATTTTTGAAGTATGGGCAGGCCTTCAACTGCAGTCGATTGTTGACCTGACGTTAGTAGTCTTTCGACACCAATCTTTTCTAACTCAGTTACTGCTTTCAGTGGGTTTGGCACTGAATCAAACGCCCTGTGAAACGTGAACGACAAAGGACGTGTAAATTCTACCAACTCTTTGGTTCGTTTAAGGTCAATGGTCATGTCGGCGTGTAAAACTCCTGAAACAATCCCTTGGCAATGCAACTTTTTACAAAGACTAATGTCCTGTTTCATAATATCAAAATCCTCGTCTGAGTAACAAAAATCTCCACTGCGTGGGCGTATTAAGACATACACTGGTATCGATAGTTTTGAAATCACTTGCTTTACTAACCCATAGGATGGCGTAAGCCCACCAGTTGCTAACTCAGCACAAAGCTCAATTCGATCAGCACCTGCCTTTTCTGCATTGCATGCTGATCGGAAAGAATTCGCGCAAATTTCTACTACCATTTTCCCATTTTTAAGGATAACATCAACTATCGAAAAATCATTAAAATTTGTCTATATTTAGAAAGGATTTATGAATGAAGAAATGTCTTTTTTATAAAAAATCACATGATTTAAATATACCTAAAAATACAGTTAAAAAAACAATTTTGACTTAATTAATCAGCAATTAATATTTCAAAAAGACTAAAATTTTAGCAGAGATTTAACCACAAACACAATCTTATGAATCAAACAAAACACAATTACAGAACGGCTTTTATTTTCTTAACATCCTTGTTTTTTTTATGGGGATTTATCACAGTCCTTGTCGACAGCTTGATCCCACGAATTCGAGATTTGTTTACACTGACTTACTTTCAGGCTGGCTTGGTACAATTTGCTTTTTTTGGGGCATACTTCATCCTATCGATTCCAGCAGGGTTTTTGCTTTCAAAAATTGGATACAAAAGGGGGATAGTCGCAGGACTTATCACTATGGCGATTGGTTGTTTTTTGTTTTACCCTGCTGCTTCCTTTCGTGAATTTAATGTGTTTTTATTGGCATATTTTGTGCTTGCTGGAGGGATTACAGTACTGCAAGTTGCTGCAAACCCTTATGTTGCAGTTTTGGGTTCTGAGTCAGGAGCTGCGAGTCGTCTCAATCTTTCACAAGCATTTAATTCACTAGGTACATCAATTGCCCCCATATTAGGAGCATCGTTTATTCTGAGTGATAAAGTTCGCTCGAGCGATGAGATATCAGAGATGACGAGTACTGCACGTGAAGCCTATCTGATCAGCGAAGCCACAGCAGTGCAGACTCCTTTTATGATCATTACATCTTTTATCATTCTTCTTGCATTGGTGTTTGTCTTTGTTAAATTACCAACAATGCTATCGTCTGCACCAAAAGGCGGATACAGCTCGCTATTGCGAAATAAATCGCTGCTTCTTGGCGCGCTTGGAATCTTTATTTATGTGGGTGCTGAGGTGGCAATTGGCAGTTATCTTGTCAATTATTTTTATGATATGGGTCTTACTGCTATAGTCAAGCATAATGAAGTTATGGCAGCGATTGCCTCGACTTTATTGGGGCAAGACCTCTCAGCAGTGAGTGATTATGGCATCTTGGGTGCTTTCGTTACTTTCTATTGGAGTGGTGCTATGATTGGTCGTTTTGTTGGCTCTTATCTCACCAAAGTTATTCGGCCTTCTGTTGTTCTTTCTTATTTTGCGACCGGTGCGGTACTCATGATTGTTATCTCATCTCAAACCCTAGGCATTGTTTCCATGATTTCTATCCTTGCAGTTGGTCTTTTTAACTCTATAATGTTCCCTACCATTTTCAGTTTATCTTTAGAGGGTTTGGATGACTTGAAACCACAAGCGTCAGGAATACTGTGTACGATGATTGTTGGAGGCGCCATCATTCCGCCTCTCTATGGATATATGACAGATTTATTTGGGTTTAAAATGGCCCTTCTTTTACTGATCGTTTGTTATGGTTACATTATTTGGTATGGCTATCAGCGGAGTAAAAAAAGTTTTTTGACTTAAAAACTTCAAGCTGTCTAAACCATCCCTTGGTGTTAAATTCAGTTCTCAACTTCAACTAAAAACGTTGAGACTGGGATTCCTTTAGAATTCAGTATAGCGCCACTGCTTGTATCTGTCCACGCATGACGAACATATTTAGGGCGTTTTACTTTTGATGAATACAGATGTAAATAGCAGTCATCGACCACTGCGTTTGCTTGAAAGAAATTGATATTATCTTCCGAAATTTCGATTTGATCTGAAGAAGGATTTTTGAGCTGCAAACTACCGCCATCTTTACAATCGAACAGAATACTGACGATATTTTTTTTGCCGACAACACTCAACGGCTTGGAAGCAAGATGGGTGTTTTTCACACCATAGGTTTGATCTAATGCTAGATCAGACAGGCGTTTTCCCACTTCATTTTTTTTCGCTGGATGAATATTATCAGGGTTTCCAATATCGAGGGTCACAACCATCGCTGTGTTTGCCAATGAAGTAACATGGCGTTGGGCATCTCGGAGAGCTGGAGAAAGTCCATCTCCATAATTATATGGGGCAATTTGCACAAAATAAAAAGGAAAGTCATTGTTCCATTTCGAACGCCATCCTTCGATCATGTTTCTAAACACGATTTTGTATTCATCTTCAAAACCAACGTTTGCCTCACCCTGGTACCATATTGCCCCTTGTATTGAATACGGAATCAAAGGACTAATCATGCCATTGAAAAGTGCTGTTGGTGTCCAAGCTGAAGATTTAAAATAATCTGGCCTAGGGTTGGAAGTAATATACGCTGGACTCAGCACATAAAAGTTGTTTTTATATAACTCTGCAGTAGGCATCACTTTCCAATTTCCCTCAAGTGACAATTCACTCTCACTACTGCTAAGACTAATTGGAGAATAAATCCTGGCATCAACCATGGTGTCGATTAATCGAATAGCGATGGTGTTCACACCCTCTCTGAGTAATCCAGAAGGAATTTCATATTGCTTTTCTTTGAAGCTGTCTTCTCCGACAGTAGCGCCAATGAATTCACCATTGATAAAAGTAAAGTCCATATCATCAACCAAACCAAGTTTAAATTTGTAATCCTTACCAAGCTTATCAATGGTGAATGATTTTCTTATCCAAACAATACCATCAAAATCACTAGCAGTATAGCCACTGAATACATCAGCATAGTTTCCTGGAATTGATAAGTCAAGCCATTGGGTATCGTCAAACTCTTCAGTCGAGAAATGCAGGTCATCAAATGCCAATTTGCTCCACTCTTCAAAAGTGGTTTTTTCAGTTGTCTCTGGAAATGAGTCTAGTGGCTGTAGCCATTTTTCATACTTTTTTTTCTTGTCCTCTGCTGTCTCAATGTTCTTTAAGCTTTCTCTATATGCTGGAACGTTTTGCAAAGCGCTTTGGTCAGCCCATGACTGAACAGGGGTACCACCCCAGCTACTATTGATAATTCCTATAGGAACCTTGAGTTCATCGTATAAATTTTTTGCAAAAAAATAGGCTGTTGCACTAAATTCAGCTGCGTTGATTGGGTTACTCACCTTCCAACTTCCTTGTACTGTGGTTTTGGGAACATGACTAACGGTATGTTTGACTTTAAAAAAGCGAAATGGATATTGATCGGATTGAGCAATTTCGGCAGAGGAATTTTCTATGGGATCTGTAGGCAACCATCCTTTGAGTGGCATACTCATATTACTTTGCCCTGAAGCAAGCCAAACCTCACCCAGTGCAACGTTTTGAATGTTTATACATGAAGTATTGTCGCACACTTCCATTGAAAAAGGACGAGCATAATCAGCTGTTGGCATGACGATATTCCAGCTGCCATCATTATTGGCTACTGACTTGAATTCCCCCCAAGGCACTGCAATTGTTACATCAGCTCCTGCAAAAGACTTTCCCCAAAGCTGCACCTCTGCATTTCTTTGTAACACCATATTGTCCGAAAATAGGCTTGGTAACGACAATGTATTTGTCGATGTTTGACAAGAAGAAAGAACGAAAATAAATAAGGCTACAAATCCAACTTGAATATTGTCAATGATGCGATTACTTAGGTTCATAATTAATTTGAATTTCATCGACAAAGATCCAAGTTTTTCCGTCAAATTGATGACCCATATGCCATTCAGGAACAGGGCCAGCTTTTTTAGCGATTAACTTCACATATTGATATTGTTCATCAGCAGGGGTAAAAGATATTGTATTGATTTTTGGAGAGTCTAATTCCTTATTATTAAAATCCTTGGATCCTACAAATGTGTAGTTTTCTCCATCAGCAGAAACGTAGCACTCGGCGCTGTCTGGAAAGAAAATCCAAGCACTTTGATCACTTAAAAAATTAATCGTAATGTCATGAATTGTTTTGGGTGCAGATAAATTGACGATAGCATTTACATCTACATCATGATATCCTTGCCACGCCCCAGTACGAAAATCTTCTTTACCAATGATCCCATCTGCTAAGGCATCATTCCCGCCTGCAGTGTACTGAAAATGATAGTCTGTAAGTAGAGTGACTTTTACGTCAGGATTTTTTTTGCGAAAGGTGGTTTCTAAGACTGCACTTTTTTGCCCATTGATGTCTGCATAAACTTTTATAATGGTGTTGTCATCAATAGTGAGAGGTTCTGTGTATTTTTTATAATCACCACCTGTGGAATAATAAATATCGGCTTCATCTTGTATGCTTTCAAGTTCGACAGTAGTAGACAAATCAAATGCTAAATCACCTTTTGAAATATATGGAGGTGATGTGATCAAAAACTCATTGATTTCAGTTGAAGGCACAGAAGCATCAGTAGAGCCCCATTCTGCTTTTCGTCTGCTCATACTAAAATCCAGAGTTCCACCATTGACAATATCGTTGTGATTGATATATGAATTTTCTAATTTTATCCCATTGAGTGTGACATCATTTACATAATATGAACGGCGATTATTTTCGGGAGCATTGATTCGTAAAGTATTTCCGTTTTCTAAATTTATGGTTGCCGATTTGACAATTGGAGACCCAATAATATATTCATTTGAGCCTGGCGTTACAGGGTAAAACCCTAGTGCACTAAACACATACCATGCACTCATTTGACCACAATCTTCATTGCCCGAAATCCCATCAGGCTCATTGGAGTAAAGCTCTGTCATAATTTGACGAACCTTCTCTTGTGTTTTATGCGGCTTGTTAACGAAATTATACAAGTATGCCATATGATGGCTTGGTTCATTTCCATGTGCATATTGTCCAATCAAACCAGTGATGTCGGATTGTTTTCGGCCAGATGTTTCTGTGCTTGCTGAAAAAAGATCATCGAGTAATTTTTCATAAGATGCTTTTCCGCCCATAAGAGACATATGTCCTGAAATGTCTTGCGGGGCATAAAAACTATATTGCCAGGAGTTGGCTTCGGTGTAATTAAAATTTACCTCGTAAGGATCAAAAGGCTCAAACCATTTGTTATGAAAACGACCTCTCATAAAATTGGTTGAGGGATCATGAAGGTTTTTATAGTACTGCGCTCGTTGTAAATAATTTTTGTAGTCCTCTTTTTTGTCCAAGGATTTGGCCATGATGGCAATGGTCCAATCATCATAAGCATATTCAAGTGTTTTTGAAACAGACTCTGATTCGGTTTCAACAGGTATAAATCCATATTTTTTATAGCTCTCCAAACCATTATGATTGCGAGTGGCAGAGTGTTTCATTGCTTCAAATGCCTTTTCAACATCATAGTCTCTAATCCCTTTCTGATAGGCATCTGCAATCACAGGAACAGCATGATACCCAATCATCGTATTTGTATAGTTACCAGCCAAATCCCAAATGGGCATGATTCCACCTTCTTCATATTTTTTGATGAACGTTCGGATGAAATGATTTGTTCTGTCTTGATCAATTAGTGTGTAGAGTGGGTGCGTGGCTCTAAAGGTATCCCAAAGCGAAAAAACAGAGTAATAATTGGTCTCCTCGTCTTGATGAATTTTCATATCCATACCCCTATATCGCCCATCAACATCTTGAAAGAGATTTGGTGCGAGCATTGTATGATATAAGGAAGTGTAAAAATTGTATTTATCTTCTTCATCATAAGTCTCCACTACAATTTTATTTAACTGCTGTTCCCAGGTATTTTCAGCAATTTGAAGAACATCTTCAAAGGATTTATCGTCCAACTCATGTTCTCTGTTTTGCAAAGCTCCGCTTTGGTCAACAGCAGAAATCCCAACACGAATTTCAACTTCATTCGATTCTGTTGGGTCAAATATAAAGGCAGCCCTCACTGATTTCCCAGTCAACAAATCATTTTCAAAAACTACATCCTTGTAGGGTCTCGAGAAAACCATATCAAAAAATATACGTTGATCTCTCGCCCAAGCATTTGAAAATCGATAACCCCTCACATTCACCTCATCGATCAAATCGAGACCTGAGTCGATCACCAAATCTCGATGAACTAAATCGAGGATTACAACCTGTTCAGAATCTTGGGGGAATGTATATTGATGAATTCCACTGCGCTCTGAAACGGTTAGGGAGACATCAATTTTTGTATCATCTAGATGTACTGCATAATACCCTGGCGATGCCACCTCA
Source organism: uncultured Flavobacteriaceae bacterium (assembly GCA_913051755.1). The sequence goes on along the minus strand of CAJXBR010000004.1, from coordinate 2,106 downwards.
TTGTCATGAGAAAATGAAGATCGATATCCTATCTTTCCATCAGCACCATTGTTAAAAACCACATCATTGGTTGGCATCAGCAAGACATCTCCATAATCTAAAATCCCTGTTCCAGAAAGATGTGTGTGAGAGAACCCATAAATATGTTGATCTGTGTAGTGATACCCAGAACAGCCATCCCAGCCATCAAGTCTTGTGTCAGGGCTAAGTTGCATCATTCCAAAAGGCATTGTAGCGCCTGGGTAGGTATGGCCATGACCACCTGTACCAACAAATGGATTTACATATGAAACTAAATCTGTGTTTTCAGGAGTACTATTATTTGTACATGCAGAAAAAAAACTCAAAATGATGAGTGTTACTAGGGTTGTTTGTTTCATAGCACAAAAATAAATTCTGTAAACAAAATAGATCGAATCAAAAGATGCTGCATTTTGACTGCAATTTAAAATATCACTAATTAAATTACGATATTTTGATATTAGTATGTTTAAATTGTAGATTTAATAAAATTAAAAACACTTTTTTGATATAAATAAATCAGTTTGCTATTATTTTCAATATTACTTTACGTTTAAAAATTAATCATTTATATTAAAAAAATGAATATCAACACAAACACCAAAATTGCGATTGCCATAATCGCAGGTCTTTTTTTTATTTTCGGTTTTGTGACCTGGGTCAATGGGGCTTTAATTCCCTTTATGAAGACTATCAATCAACTCACTGAAGCACAGTCTTATCTTGTTGCTTCTGCATCCTATATTTCTTTTGTTGTAATGGCACTTCCTGCCTCATTTCTGTTGCGCAAAGTAGGATATAAAATAGGAATGTCTATAGGACTTTTTATTATGGCAGCAGGAGCTTTGGTTTTTATTCCAGCTGCCGAAGCAAGAACTTACTGGATGTTTTTGACAGGAATTTTTATTCAAGGTACTGGAATGACGATTCTGCAAACTGCTGCAAACCCATACATCACGATTCTTGGCCCCATTGAAAGTGGTGCTCAACGCATTGCCATCATGGGCATTGCCAACAAAGTCGCTGGTGCTTTGGGATCACTCATCTTTGGTGCCATTCTTCTCAAAGGTATCGATGAAGTCAACGCCAAACTCGATAGTGTATCTGCTAGTGAAAAAGCGACATTATTAGATCAAATGGCCGATAGTGTATTTATCCCTTATGTGGTTATGGCTATTGTCCTATTTGTGTTGGGTCTTTTGATGCGTAAAGCACCACTACCTAATGTAGAGGTGGCAATGGAAACCAATTCACAATCAAGTGGAGAGTCACAAAAAACGATATTTCAATATCCACATTTATGGCTTGGGATGCTGACCCTGTTTGTGTATGTTGGTGCTGAAGTCATTGCTGGAGACTCCATTATTGCCTATGGGATTGCTCTTGGCATCTCGGCCTCTACCGCCAAGTTTTTTACCACATTCACACTCATGGCCATGGTAGCAACCTATGCTCTAGGGGTAGTTTTAATCCCAAAGTACATCAGCCAGCAAAAAGCACTACAAATCAGTGCTTTTTTGGGAATCGTTTTTAGTGTTTTAATTTTGACAACGGACGGATTTACATCTGTTTTGTTTGTTGCGGCCTTAGGAATTGCTAACGCATTGGTATGGCCTGCAGTCTGGCCACTTACTCTCAAGGGATTGGGTAAACACACCAAAACGGCATCTGCCCTATTGATTATGGCGATTGCTGGAGGGGCGATTATACCACCTTTATACGGAAGACTAGTAGATCAAGGGAAGGAAGCCCTCATGCAGTCAGGGCTTTCGTCATCTGATGCCTTGGCCACTTCTGCACAAGAAAGCTATTATATTCTTATCCCGTGCTATCTCATCATCTTTGGTTTTGCGGGTTTTGTAAATCGGTTACGTAATTAATTTAATATTTAAATTATGAAAAATACCTATTGGAAGAAAAATATTCGCTACATCAGAATCCTTCTTAGTCTTTGGTTTATTGTCTCATTTGGCTGTGGGATTTTATTTGTAGAGCAGTTAAACACCATTCAAATTGGTGGTTTTAAACTAGGCTTTTGGTTTGCCCAGCAGGGGTCTATTTTTGGCTTTGTTGCCATTATTTTCA
>CAJXBR010000003.1 GCA_913051755.1 uncultured Flavobacteriaceae bacterium | reverse complement strand
TGTCGACTGTTCATATGAGTTGTTGAGAATTGGACTAGCAATCAAGTTTAATCGGTTCTGATCATAGGCATCAAATTCTGTTTCAATTATATTCAAAGACGATGCCCCAAGAAAATCTCCTATGATTGCAGAGTAAACCTGTCGATAATCATGCTGCATTTGGGTATCGAGATCAAAATGCTTGACATTACCACCATATGTAAAACTATCTAGAGACAAGTGATTTCCCGTAAATCCTGGTTTAACTCCATTTCCAATCACAAACATTGGACCAAGGTTTCCATGATCAGTTCCTTTATTTCCATTTTCGATAGGCTTTCTTCCAAATTCAGTGAACGTAGTCGTTACCACATTTTGAGCAATTCCCAAAGCCTCTAAATCGTCCTGGAATGCTTTGATGGATTCACTGAGTTCCAAAAGCAAATCAGCATGCTTACCCAAGTGGCTATTGGCTTGGCTGTCAACCTGATTAGCGTGATTATCAAATCCATCTATACGTAACAAAAATAGTTTAGTTTTTGAACCCCCGGAAAGCATTTTTGCAACTGTCTTTAGTTGGTCAGCAAGATCATATTGAGGGTAGGTTACACTATTTGCGCCTAAATTGAAAACAGAACTAATCCTTGAGGCATAGTTGGTTGCGGTCAACTCCATACCATTGATAAAATTGATATTGTCAATGTACTCTGAAGATTCACCACCATAATCGGACAAGGGATTCCCGATGTTGGATAATTGTGAGTAGAATCCGGATGTATCTTGTCCTGTCAAATTGATATCGACTTTATGTTCAGCATCCGAATGAAATTCATCTGCAGGTTTTTTGTTACCAAGCTGTATTCCTAAAGGATCATCAAAAGTTTTGTGATCAAAAGCAGAATTTAAGTACCTCGCCATCCAGCCGTCAGGTTTATTGCTATTTTCTTCAGTTCCATCACCCCCTCTAGACATCAAAGCCCTACCGCTAAAGTGAGATTTGTTGAGCTGAGGATATCCCACTCCATGAACTATATTTAGCTTTCCTGCATCCCACAGCTTTTTGAATGCTAATAAATTGGGATGTAAAAGTGTTTGTTCTTGAACCCCAAGAGAAGAATCAAGTTCAATTCCTTTATTTGATCCTGCATCTTTTATCCGAATCGTTGGACGAATACTTACGTATTTATCATATTGATTTTTGGGAATAATTGAATTCAGACCATCATTACCGCCACTAAGCTGAATCATTACAATACATCTATCGCGAATAACATCTTCTGAAATATTTTCTAGAAGTTTTGTTCGTGTAAATGCGTTAACCATATGGCCATTCAACATAAATCCAGCCAAAGAACCAGTTGAGGATAGTTGAATAAATTTTCTTCTTTTCATAATGATGGCTTAGGTTGTTTGATATTCTTGTGACCATATTAAGGCTTCAATTAAAGACTCTAGAATAGAATGCACTGTGTTTGTTTTTTTTCCATTCAGGTATTCTGACCAAATTGAACTCCAATAATAATATTTCGCATCCCCTTCTTGTAAAAGGCTTCCGCCATCAAATAAAAAAGTATCGATAAAATATTGCTTTCTATCTTGAGTTGGTGACTCAGGAAACATCATGTTAGTTAAAACATCTACTATTTCCTCAGGGTCTGAGGGATTTGAAACAACTTCTTTAATATATTCTCCAGGGCTGAAATTAAAGTTCCCTTTAAAGAAAATAATTTTACAAATGTTATATCTAGGGATAATGGTAGAGGAGTTAAACCAACTTTTATCATAATTGGGCGAGGAATAATGTGCAGGAAAACCTGCAGGAGGTGTATTTACATCTCCAAAAATTGGATGCGCACTGATATCCAAGAATTTTTTGATAATAGTGTTCTCATAAAATACTCTGTAGTGGAGCTCACCATCATCAATAGGGTCAGGTACAGGAAAGTTGAGTAGTGTAATTGTTTGAAGTACAAGCTCAAGCGGTGATTTGATTAACCCACCTATAATTTCATCTGACGAGTTAGTGTCGTCAGCATCATAAAAATGCTTGCTCTTTAGTAATTGAGTAATAACCTCAGTCAGGTTATAGTTAGCTCTAAATGTTGCTGACAACGGAACAATAATGTCAGTTTCGATCTCCGTTGTAATATTTCTAGAAACAAAAAATCGGTATAGTTTTCTACAGATATACTTTGCCGTTTCGTCTTGTTCCAAGATTTTGTCAATTAAACCCCGCAGCTCAGAATCCATTCGAGCTTTTTTCTGATCCTCACTTTTACCTGTGATATCCCAAGCAGGAATTAGATAATTATCGAAATAATTGCTCAATTGCTTTGCGCCAAAATCATGATTGTCGGGCACTGGATACCCAGTCGGTAAATTACCATTTGCAGTTCCATTCAATGGCATATTTGCACGATTTTTTTTATCAAATCTCCAACCTGTCAAAATTCGAGAAACTTCAGGAATATCGGTTACCTCTGAATAGTTAATCGGATCGCCTTCATAAGCAACATTGCCATTATCATCTATATAAATTGGTTTACCAACACCAATGGTGTAAAGTTCAAGAAGCTCTCTGGCGTAGTTTTCATTAGGGTTTGCTTCAGTATTTTCATCATTGTTTAAAAATTCAAGCATTCTAGGATTGATAGAAACTTGAAAAATTAGCTCTTTCCAATCTGATAGACAAAAATTATCAAGCAACATCAAATAATCATAGTAATAAGAACTACTACCATTGTCTAATTGTGGGGCCGTTAGGTTGGTAAACAAAAAATAAACCATTTTTGATCGCAATGAAGTGTCTCTTCTCGCTTCATCCATCCACCAACCATTTAGAAAATGGTTTTTTCTCTGGCCACCAGAATCATTATTCTCATTTGCAGTTCCGTAAACAGGGTCATCATTTATCCAAGGAGTTGGTTGAGTTAAAGCACCATTTATATAGTGTATAGGTTGGTTTAGGTTTTTGTCACTCGGTGCAAGCAATTTAGAAATTGCCTGATCTACGTTGTAATCTGCAAATTCGTCAATTCTATTTTGGGAGATATTAAAAGAAGCTCTGCGCAACAAATGCTTTGACAATCTATTTCCAAGTTTACCCTCAAAAGGGTCTAAAGAAGCCATACTAATATTTCCTTAAATATAAAAAACGTGTAGTCTAAGACAAAAATTAATATATAATATAAATCATCATTTTTGTGAAAAGAATTAACACTACATCAAGATTCAATATAAATTAATACATTTAGATTCAAAATATATTAAAAATGAAACCACTCATCGAATCCCTTTTCTCCGAAAAATCCAAAAAGATGAGTGAAAGAGTCATCATCAATATTGCGATTTTAAGCTTTATTATTCACCTGATTTTAATTTTTCTCAACCAATTTGGTGTTTTTGGAAGTCAATATGAAGGTTCTAGTTTTTTTTCAAGCCCCATTGCTGCGATTTACACTCCTTTTTCCTTTATTCTTCTTTATGAGGTTTATCTATTGATTTATTATTTACCAAAATCAATGACCATTTACATTGGAAAGCAATATGAAATAATCATGCTGATTGTCATTCGCAGATTGTATAAAGATTTATCGCAACTTGAACTGAGTGATAATTGGTTTAGCATCAAAGAAGACCTACAATTTACATACGATTTATTGGGAACAATCATTCTCTTCATTTTGATTCATCTGTTCTACAAGATGAATAAATTCCGCGTGCGAAAACTGCTAAAGTACACTGAAACAAGACCTGAGATCATACGTTTTATCCAAATTAAAAAGAGGATTGCTTTGTTTTTGGTACCATTGTTTTTTGTGATGGCCCTATACGCTTTTGGAAATTGGGCGTATATCACTTTTCTAAACCCTTCTGAAATAACTGACTTGGCCAATATCAACAACCTATTTTTTGACGAGTTCTTCACTGTTCTCATCCTTGTTGATGTACTACTGTTGTTGTTTTCTTTCACTCACACAGACAAGTTCAACAAGGTGATACGAAACTCAGGATTTGTGATTTCTACAATATTAGTAAAGCTATCTTTTGGAACTGAGGGATTATTGAATTCCGTTCTCATCGTTACAGCAGTTGGCTTTGGGGTGTTGATCTTATGGATTCACATGATGTTTGAAAAAAATAAAATTCCGACCAACTATTAATAAAAGCCTACACTAGTTGAGTTTTGTATAAACTCTGAAATAAACAGGTTTGAGGCTACCAAATTGTTCAAGGATCCACTCGATGGCGGCTTGCTTTTGCAACTTAAACTCACCTCTTTTAATTGAATTAGTGTTGAGTTTATCAAAAATAAAACTAATGCAGGCTATGCATTGTAATCAATGATCGTATGTAGCTATGTTATCGCAGATAACATTTCATCAATTGTACGCAATTTTTTTTCAATTTCATCAGTACTTTCACTACTTTTTTCTCCTTCCTGACGAAGCTGAAGGGCAAACTGCAAAGCACACATCGCTAACACATCTTGCTTGTCTTGTACAGCATAATTTTGCTCATAATGCTTCATCATTTTCTCGATTTGCTTAGCCGAATCTCTCAAAAATGCCTCTTGTCCCTCTGTTACACTGAGTGGGTACACTCGATCCCCAATTGAAATTTTAATTTTTTGCATTTTTAGGATAGTGATAAAAATTCTAAACAAGCATTAATTTCAGCGATGAGTTTATCAATTTGTGTTTTGGCTTTGGTGCTGCTTTGGCCAACGCCTTTTATCGATTTGGCTGTTTTCGCAGCCTCCAATTTCATTCGCAGATCGCGAATCGTATTGCTTTTTTGTTCCAACTCTTGTTTCGAAACATCAAGCCGCTCATGCAAAGTTTTGTTTTCATGCTGCAAATTCTTCATTTGCTCAACCACAACTTGCAATCGGTTGGCAATGGAATCAACAAGTTGGGTCGTGCTTTGCATAAAATTTTGTTTGTACTTCTCAAAGGTAAAAGATTAGATCAATCAAAGCAAGCAATACAGACTTTTACTTTTTGTTGTAAACCCTTATTTTTACATCATGCGAGGATCTCTAGGACTGGTCGTATTTTTGATTTCACATGTACTTTGTGCCCAAAACAATGACCTAGAGGATTACGCTCTTCCTATTGACATTCCGATATTCCTTTCTGGCACTTTTGGTGAGCTAAGAAGTTCGAATATACATGCAGGAATTGATATCAAAACGCAAGGGCGTGAAGGTTTTCCAATTAAAGCTGTTTCCAATGGATATGTATCACGTATAAAGGTCTCAACATATGGATATGGGAAGGTTATTTACATCAATCATTTCGATGGCAATACTTCTGTTTATGCCCATTTAAAAAAATTCTCCTCGCCTTTTGTAGATAAGGTTAGAGATAAACAATACAATGCTGAATCTTTTGAAGTTGAGCTTTTTTTGAATCCAGAAGAACTACCAGTTTCGAAAAATCAAATCATAGGTTTTTCAGGAAATACTGGAGGATCGTTTGGCCCTCATCTTCATTTTGAACTTCGCGAAACAAATACCCAAAAACCTATTAACCCTCTTCTCTCCCACTATAATATAAAAGACTCTATCAGACCAGAAATCAAAGCTTTATTCGCCTATCCAATTGGTGAAAATTCGATTATAAACGCATCACAACAAGAAGTAGAAATCCCGTTTCGAAAAGTGAATGACAGCATATATATTGCTGAAAAAATTGAGGCCATTGGGAAAATTGGATTGGGTATTATCACCTATGATCGACATGACAATACATATAATAAAAATGGTGTTTATGGCATCACTGCAAAATTGAATGGCATACAAGTCAAAAGTTTACAGTTTTCAAAAATTCGCTTTTCAGACTCTGAATATCTCCCAACACTTATTGATTATCAAAGATACAGTCGTACGCGTCAGCGTGTGCAAAAACTTTTTCGGTCATCTTCCAATGAGTTGGAATTTTTCAATCATGTTGATGATGGATTTATTGAAGTCGAGGTGCAAAAGAACTATGCATACCAAATCAAAGTTGAGGATGCCAATCGCAATAATCGATACCTCCTCGTGCCAATCGTTGGGAAAGATCAAGAGGTTGCAACACTAAAAAAGAAACACCCAGTGGGTAAAGAAATTGAAACAAACAAAGATTACTTATTCCTTTATGATGGTGCTGAAATATATATTCCAAAAAATGGGGTGTATGATACTAGCCGATTTGAGCTTTCGTATGAGTATAATCAACTGAAAGTCAAGGCAGATCACGTAGCGTTACGAAAAGATTTTCGAATCAAAATCAACGCCCCCGACTCTATTGTTGGACACTATATGGGTGTCAAATCTAAAAAGGAGAAAATCAGGTTTGTAAGCAACACCATTCGTGACAATCAGTTTGTTGCAAAAACCAAAAAAATAGGAACTTACTCTGTTGAGCAAGATACAATTCCACCATCTATCAAGCCAGCGCAGCAATATGATCAGCGATGGCTATCCAATTTTAAAACCTTGCGATTTACAATCGATGACAAGGAAACAGGAATCCGTTCGTATCATGCAACGATTGATGGAAAATGGGCTTTATTTGAGTATGAACCCAAGAAAAAAGAACTCACATTCAACTTTGACGAGCACTTTACTTTGGAGGGTGCAAAACATTCGCTTGAAATTAACGTTATCGACAATGTAGGAAACGAATCGACCCATCAATTGGAATTCTTTAGAAAGTGAAAAATATTTTCATAGCCCTTTTATGCATATTCATCTATGGGAATTCGATTGCCCAACAAGCAACTGTGCGTGGCATTATTACTGATGATCGTCAAAAACCGATTCAGAATGCAACTGTTGTTTCTGAACTAGATGGCACAACTTCCAATGAAAATGGCTTTTATTCTTTGCAAGTGCAATCAAATAAGAATATCCAAATTATCTTTCAACATATTGGCTATGAAAATAGTATTGTAAAACTGCAACTATTGCCAGGTGAAGTCTATGAATTTAACCCTGTGATCATGGAATCGGTAGAGCAAATTGCTGAGGTAATTGTTCAGGCCAATCGAGAGCGAGTGGTCAAAGGAATGACAGTTTTGACGCCAGAAACAATTCGCAATATCTCAGGTGCAAATTCAGGAGTAGAAAACCTGCTAATAAGTCTGCCAGGGGTAAACTCAAATAATGAATTGAGTACACAGTATGCTGTTCGGGGGGGTAACTATGACGAAAATTTAGTGTATGTCAACGAAATCGAAGTCTATCGACCTCAATTGATTCGATCTGGACAACAAGAGGGTTTGAGTTTTCTAAACCCAGACATGATTCAAAAAGTCCAATTTTCTGCTGGTGGATTTGAAACATCTTTTGGAGACAAAATGTCGTCTGTTCTTGACATCACTTACAAAAACTTTTTAAAAAATCAAACGCAACTGTCATTGAGTCGATTGGGAATGAGTTTGAGTTTAGCTCTTGGAAATCAAAAGTGGAATGTAATAAGTAGTTTTCGTCATAGAGATAACGGTTTGCTTGTCGATCAGAAAGAAACAGAGACCAATTTCAATCCTAGTTTTACTGATTTTCAAACATTTGCGACTTTTCATCATTCCGATAAGTTGTTTTTTAACGTACTCGGCGCTTTTTCTATTAATAAATATCGATACGAACCCATTTTTCGGCAAACAAATTTTGGTACGATAGAACAACCAAAATCATTGGTCGTCTATTATGATGGAAACGAAAATGACAATTACTTTGCCTTCACAGGGGCATTAAAAACGACTTGGACTCCGAACAACAACAATAGCTATCGACTGATTTTGTCAAATTATAATTCTGTTGAAAAAGAGCATTTTGATATTTTGGCACAATACCGACTAGGAGAACCCAATACATCCGTCGGTGGTGATGACTTGGGAGAAGTTACATTCACAGAGGGCGTAGGTTCACAGCTCACCCATGGGCGAAACAATTACGCTGCTCATATCATCAACGCAAAGCTTAAAGGAAAGCATATCGATGGCAAGCATCAAATCGATTGGGGATTTGGATATAAAAAAGAAAAAATAAACGATCGCCTTGTTGATTGGGAGGTTGTAGACTCTGCTGGTTTTTCCATTCGGCCACCTGGTGGCTCGATAACTAATGACCAACCCTACACATCCTTTAGAGGTCCACTCGTACCTTTTGCCTATGTCCGAGCAACCAATGCAACTCAGATACAGCGAATGACTGGCTATTTGCAGTGGAGTCATAGGGGGCTCGCTAGAAACACACTGTATTGGCTTACAGCAGGACTTCGTGGGCAGCGCTGGCAACTGAACAATGAAAAGTCCAAGTACATTATTAGCCCTAGGTTGCAGCTGAGTTTTCGGCCAAAAAATAAAGACTATTTGCTGTATCGTTTTGCAACAGGCATCTACGCACAGCCTCCATTCTATCGAGAATTGCGTACAAGCGAAGGACTCATTAACCCGGAAGTTGATACGCAAAAAGCAATCCATGTCTCTTTTGGAAATGAATATCGCTTTTCCATTTGGGATCGCCCATTTTTATTCCAATCTGAACTCTATTACAAACACTTAGATAAAATCAATGCCTATTCAATAGAAAATATTCGAATTCGTTATGTTGCCAATAACAACACCAAGGGATTTGTTTATGGTCTTGACTTACGATTAAATGGAGAATTTGTTCCTGGAACAGAGTCTTGGATTAGCCTAGGGCTGATGTCAACTAAAGAAAATAGAGACAATAGAGGATATATTCCAAGACCTACTGATCAACATTTTAAGTTTGCCATGCTCTTCCAAGATTATGTTCCCTCCATGCCTTTTTTAAAAATGAATTTAAATCTCGTCTATAATTCTGGTCTTCCTGGTGGTACTCCAAACTATGCAGATCCATACAATTATACTGGTCGTCTGAGAGACTATAAACGAGCTGATTTAGGAATTTTTTATGTCATTAACGATAAAAAGAAAAAGGGATTACCTTTTTTTAAAGATCTGATGGTTGGCTTTGAAATTTTCAATGTCTTTAATGTTCAAAATGCAATTACAATGACATGGGTTCGAGATGTTTCTAGCAAGTCACAATTTGGTATCCCAAACTACATGACACCAAGAGTCTTTAACATCAAATTGAATACTCGTTTTTAGGAGTTGATGTATTCTTCCAACACATTCACAAGTTGATCAATGTCTTTTTTGGTATTAAATTTAGAAAAGGATAGGCGAATCGATGGAGATTGCAATTGCTTTTCTGAAAGGATATGATTCAGCACATGAGAACCTGTTTCACTTCCTGCTTGACAAGCACTTCCCTTAGAGCAACAAATTCCCTTCAAGTCAAGCGTAAACCCAAGTAAATTTGCTTTGTCTGCACTCATTGGGATTCTGACATTTAAAATTGTGTAAGTACTCTTCGAAAAATCGTCACAGCAACCATTGAAAGAAAGGTTTGGAATTTTGCTTGTAAGTTGATCTATGCAATAACTTTTTAGATCAGTAATTTGTGATTGATCATCGTCCAAATTCGTATAAGCATGTGAGAAGGCTTCCCCCAACCCAACGATATTATGAACACTCTCTGTTCCTGCGCGAAGACCCCTCTCTTGACCTCCACCAAACAGCAAACTTTGAAGACCTGTTTCTTTTCGAATAAAAACAAAACCAATGCCTTTTGGACCATGGAATTTATGTGCTGCTGCAACTAAAAAGTCAATTGGCAATTCTTGTAAATTAAGACAATAGTGACCCACCGATTGGACAGTGTCAGAATGAAAAAATGCATTGTTTTTTTGACAAAGATTTCCAATGGTTTCCAAATCTATAATCGTTCCCAATTCGTTATTGACATGAATTAGACTCACCAATTTCTTAGTGCTGTCATTTTGCAGGAGTCTTTCAAGATCATCAATATCAGGCGATCCATCAGGCAAAACCTTGACATACTTGACTGTAGCAGAAGATGTTTTTTCTAAGTTTTCGACTGCATGAAGCACAGCGTGATGTTCAATTTTTGATGTAATGATTGTCTCTACCCCCAGTCCATGAACAGCACCTTGCAAAATCATGTTGTCGCCCTCAGTTCCGCCAGAAGTAAAAATAATTTCCTTTGGATGAGCACCAAGTTCTTTCGCAATCGACTTTCGTGTGTTTTCAATCAAGCTTTTCGCAGTTCTTCCTTGACTGTGAATTGAAGATGGATTACCAAATGAAGCTGACAAAGTTTGTGTCATAATGTGAACAACCTCCTCTAGGACAGGAGTCGTTGCAGCATTATCGAGATAGATGGAATCCATAAAAAATTTTATTGAGTTTCAAAATCACAAAAGGTATTAATGATTATCTGAATGCTAGACAAAAGTTGCTTTTCATTAATCACCAATGGAGGAGCAAATCGAATGATATTTCCATGGGTGGGTTTAGCTAATAATCCGTTGTCTCGAAGTTTCAAACAAATATTCCAGGCCGTTGAACTCTGTTCAGAATCATTGATTACTATTGCATTTAACAATCCTTTCCCTCTAACAAGTTTTATTAACTTATTTTTTTTAGCAAAATGAGATAATTTTTCTCTAAATATTTTCCCTAACCTTTCTGCATTTTCAGCTAAATTTTCTTCTACAGCAACCTCTAATGCAGCCATAGCTACCCTACATCCAAGGGGGTTTCCTCCAAAGGTTGAACCATGCTCACCTGGTTTTATTGTCATCATAATTTCATCAGCAGCAAGTACCGCAGAAACTGGAAAAACTCCACCAGATAAAGCTTTTCCTAAAATTAAAATATCAGGTTTAACATCCTCGTGTTGACAGCAGAATAATTTTCCTGTTCTTGAAATACCAGTTTGAACCTCATCAGCAATAAATAATACATTTTTTGACTTACATAATTCATAGGCTTTTTTTAAATAACCTTCATCCGGTACTATCACTCCAGCCTCGCCTTGAATAGGCTCAACCATAAAACCAGCTACGTTTGGATCTTCTAAAGACTTTTCCAAATCTTTTAAATCATTGTATTTAACTATATCAAAACCAGGTAAATAGGGACCATAATCATTGAATGCACTAGGATCTGTAGATGAAGATACAGCAGCTAAAGTTCTTCCCCAAAAATTATTTTCGGCGAATATAATTTTTGCTTTGTTCTCTTGAACGCCTTTTATTTTATAAGCCCATTTTCTACATAATTTTATGGCCGTTTCACCCCCTTCTACTCCAGTATTCATAGGTAAAATTTTATCATAACCGAATAAACTAGTCACATACTTTTCATATAATCCTAGGATATTATTGTGAAAAGCACGAGAAGTTAAGGTTAAAACACTAGATTGTTCTTTTAAAGCTTTTACAATTTTAGGATGACAATGTCCTTGATTTACTGCTGAATATGCAGATAAAAAATCGAAATACTTATTCCCCTCTACATCCCAAACATATATTCCCTCACCTTTGCTCAGAACTACAGGTAATGGATAGTAATTATGTGCCCCATACTGAAGCTCATCATGTATGTAACGATCCGTTTTAGATGCAATCTTAGGCTTCATCACCAAAGTTTTGACGAAAGTAGTCAAATATGAACCAAAAAAAAAGACATTTCACCCAGACCTCTTGTGATAATATTTAAAAAATATTCTGCCGTATATAATTTTGAAATAAACAGCTTAAATATAAAAGTGTATATAATAATATTTAGAAAAATTTAAGCAATTCTAGGCCCCTGATATCATTATCGACCAAAATGCATTTTAATTTTTTCATGTTACATTTGGTATTCGTGTAAGTTAAAGATTTGTTGAAACAACAAAAAAATTGGTTCTAGTTTTCGAAATATTTTAAATAAAAAAGTAAAATGAAACTCATCAGGAGTGCAAATAACGATACCATCAAAAACATTGTTGGACTGATTCAAAAATCATCCACAAGAAAAAAAAGTGATGTATATGTTGTTGAGGGACAACGCGAACTCCAATTGGCTGTGAAGGGTGGTTTCGAAATTGACAAGTTATTTTATTGTCCAGAAATATTTAAACACCCAAAAATAGAAGAATGGTGCATAAAAAACTTGGGTATCAACAATATGGTTCGCGTAACTAAAAATGTATATCGAAAAATAAGTTATCGTAAAAACACTGAAGGAATTATTGCGTTGGTGAAAAAGAAAAAAATGGATCTTGACACTATTGTTTTCAAAAACAAAAATCCGCTGTTGCTGGTTGTCGAGAATATCGAAAAACCTGGAAATATAGGTGCCATGCTTCGCACGGCAGATGCATCTAAAATTGATTGTATTTTGGTAGCTGAGCCACAAACAGATATTTATAACCCTAATATTATTCGCTCAAGCGTGGGTGGATTCTTTTCAGTCCCCATCGGAGTGGGAACAAATGAAGAGGTTCATGCGTTTTTGAATCAACATCACATTACCCCTCATGCGGCGAGTTTGGAAGCAAATGTTTCTTACGAAACAATTGATTTCACTAAACCCTCAGCAGTTGTTGTTGGGGCTGAAACAACAGGGTTGAGCAAATTTTGGATAAATGCTTCCAAATCAAATATAAAAATCCCAATGCTGGGAACTTTAGATTCTATCAATGTGTCTGTGGCTGCAGGAGTACTTCTTTTTGAAGCAACTCGTCAGCGCAATTTTTACAGAGACCTAAGAATTTAGTACTTTTATAATATGGTTCAAGCAACTGAAACCGTATCGGAAAATGCGCAAATCGCAAAAGCCTACAAAGACTTGTTACGTATCAGCTATCAAAAGCTTACTGCCGCAGATAAAAAAATGATTCGGCTGGCACTAGACACTGCTGTTGATGCACACAAAAACCAAAGAAGAAAATCGGGAGAGCCTTATATCCTTCACCCAATTGCAGTGGCCAAAATTGTTGCCGATGACATAGGTCTTGGTGCTCCTTCAATTGCAGCTGCTCTTCTGCACGATGTAGTTGAAGATACAAAATACACCATTGATGATATCGAATCAATACACGGCACTCAAATTTCTAAAATTGTTGATGGTCTGACAAAAATTTCAAACTTGAAAAAAGATAAAAATGTGTCTCTTCAAGCAGAAAACTTTAGAAAGATGCTGCTCACGCTCAATGATGATGCAAGAGTTATAATCATCAAAATTGCTGATCGTTTGCACAATATGCAAACCATGGATGCCATGCCTCGCTATAAACAAATCAAAATTGCATCGGAAACACTTTACATCTATGCGCCATTGGCACATCGCGTCGGGATGTATAATATCAAAACCGAACTAGAAGATTTGGGACTAAAGTACACTGAGCCAGAGTTGTACATTGACATTCAAAAGAAAGTGCAAGAAAACCTCCAAAGCCAGCAAGACTTCATTGATGGTTTTGTGAAGCTGATAAAAAAATATTTACGACGTGAGGGCTTGTCATGTAAAATTGAAGGTCGCCAAAAATCTATCTATTCCACTAGGAAGAAAATGGTATCCAAAAAACTGGATTTTGATCAGATTTTTGATCGCTTTGCCATTCGTGTTATTTACAAAGCCGACCCCCAAGAAGAAAAGTTTTTGGCTTGGAAAATATATTCGATCATAACTGATTACTTTCAGCCCAATCCCCTTCGACTAAGAGACTGGATTTCTGCTCCTAAATCAACTGGTTATGAGGCGCTACATGTGACTGTCATGGGCCCTGAAGGACGATGGGTTGAAGTGCAAATTCGATCTGAGCGCATGCATGAAATTGCTGAGAAAGGATATGCTGCACACTTCAAATACAAACATGGAAAACAAGACGAAAGAGGGCTTGAAGTCTGGCTCAACCGACTGCGTGAAGTGCTCGAACAACCCAATTCAGATGCTGTTGATTTTGTCAAAGATTTTAGACTCAACCTTTATGCAAGTGAAATTTTTGTATTTACTCCTGAGGGGGATCTGAAATCACTGCCTCAAGGATCAACGCCAGTTGATTTTGCTTTTCACATACACACTGAGATTGGTATGCACACAAGAGGTGCTAAAATCAATGGAAAAATTGTGCCTCTTAGCTATCGCTTAAAAAGTGGTGATCAAGTTGAAATCATTACCTCTACTAAGGCTTTTCCAAATCCAAGTTGGTTGGATTATGTGATTACTTCAAGGGCTCGCTCGAGAATTCGATCATTTTTGAAAGAGGATAAAAAACAAATCGCAGAAGAAGGAAAAGAGATTTTAAGAAGAAAACTTAAGCAGTTAAAAATTAGCTTTAATAGCAAAACAGTTGAAAAACTCCTAGACTTTTATAAACTGAAAACAAGTTTAGATTTGTACTATCGCGTTGGAATTGGCACCATAGACAATGTCAAGCTCAAAAAATTTAGTTCCGATCAAAACAATCGTTTTCTAAACTTATTTAAGAGAAAAATACAAAAGAGCCCATCCTCGTCTTTTGTCGATGAAGACAAAATAACCAATAAATTCGATCAACTCGTTTTTGGAAAAAACGAAGAACAACTCGAATATCAACTCAGTCCATGCTGCAACCCAATTGCTGGTGATGATGTATTTGGATTCGTCACTGTGAGTGATGGCGTTAAAGTTCATAAAAATGAATGTCCAAATGCACTCACTCTGCGCTCAAACTATGCCTATCGCATTGTCAATGCCAAATGGATTGACTCATCTCAAGACGAATTTTCTGTTAAACTACAACTCACTGGTATAGATGATTTGGGACTTGTAAATAAGTTGACGCAAGTCATTTCGAATACAAACAATGTAAACATAATTCGCATGTCTTTTGATTCAAATGACGGGACGTTTGAAGGTCATGTTTTACTAAAAGTGAAGAACAACGCTCTGCTTAAGAAGATGATAAAGCAGCTTCAAAATATAAATGGAGTGCATAAAGTTGTTAGAGAGTAAAAAAACCTATGTAAATTTGCAATATATCATGGATAAAAATCAAGAAATTGTTCGAGATGTTTTTATTGCGTTTTTAGATAAAAACGGACATCGAAAAACACCTGAGCGTTTTGCCATTCTAGAGGAAATCTATCGAAATGATGATCATTTTGATATCGAATCTTTGTATTTGAAAATGAAAGAAAAGAAGTACAGAGTGAGCAGAGCGACTTTGTATAATACCATTGAGTTACTCCTCGACTGTGGCCTTGTTCGAAAACATCAGTTTGGCCCTCAACATGCGCAATACGAAAAGTCTTATTTTGACAGTCAACACGATCACATCATTTTTACTGATACAGGTGAGGTAAAAGAATTTTGTGATCCTAGAATTCAAATGATTAAAAAAAGTATAGAAGAAGTTTTTGGTGTGAACATTCATAATCATTCTCTTTACTTCTATGCAACTAAAACAAACATTAAGAAATAAATATGGGGTTAGATTTACTCCTTGGACTGCAATGGGGAGATGAAGGAAAAGGGAAGATTGTCGATGTATTGACAAAAAATTATGATATCATTGCTCGTTTTCAGGGAGGACCAAACGCAGGACATACGCTGAAATTCGACGGAATTAAGCATGTTTTGCACACCATCCCATCAGGGATTTTTCACCCAAATGCATTGAATCTTGTAGGAAATGGGGTCGTTATTGATCCTGTGATTTTTAGAAAAGAACTTGTAAATCTTGACAAATTTCAAATTGATTATCGTAAATCTTTACTCATTTCCAGAAAAGCTCATTTGATACTACCCACGCATCGACTTCTTGATGCTGCATCTGAAAAATCAAAAGGATCTAAGAAAATTGGCTCAACACTTAAAGGAATTGGACCAACTTATATGGACAAAACAGGTCGCAATGGAATTCGAATTGGAGATTTAGAATTTCCAAACTGGAAAGAAAAATACCGTGAACTTGCAAACAAACATGAAGAACTCATTGATTTTTATAAAGTTGACCTTGCATATGATCTTCAAAAATTAGAGTCCGATTTTTTTGCTTCGATTGACTTTATATGCGACAAACTCAGTTTTGTAGACAGTGAATCTGTTCTGGCAAATGCACAAGCAGATAACAAAAAAATCCTCGCTGAAGGGGCGCAGGGGTCATTGTTGGATATTGACTTTGGCACATACCCTTTTGTGACTTCCTCCAACACAACTGCAGCTGGGGCATGCACTGGCTTAGGTGTTGCGCCCAATAAAATTGAAGACATATTTGGCATCTTTAAGGCCTACACAACTCGTGTTGGCAGTGGACCATTTCCGACAGAATTATTTGATGAAACTGGGGAACAAATTGCTAAAGTTGGGAATGAGTTTGGTGCAACAACTGGTCGTCCTAGAAGATGTGGTTGGCTTGATTTGGTCGCACTAAAATATACTGTAAAAGTCAATGGTGTTACGCAACTGATGATGATGAAAGGCGATGTACTTTCAGGAATTGACAAGCTTAAGATTTGTACATCGTATGATTATCGTGGGGAAACGATTCATCACTTGCCGTTTTCACTTGAAGAAGAAAACCTTAATCCAAAATACATCGAGATGAATGGTTGGCTAGAGGATATTACTCTATGTACATCTTTTGATGAGCTGCCTTCTCAATTGAAAGAATATGTTGCATTTATTGAAAATTTTCTGGAAACTCCCATTCGACTTGTGTCTGTTGGGCCAGATCGAAAGCAAACTATTTTTCTATAAGTAGTAGAAACGTGAAAAACCAATTGAATATTGTCAAAGCATCCACATCTAATCTTTTTTTTGTTTTTGACACTTGCCATTGGTTATGGGCAAGAAACAAAAAAAGTTGACATTCGTCAGGCTGCTTCATTTGAAGTAAACGAAAAGTTGTTTCCCGACGCCAAAATCCTAAAATCGAATGCTAAGGTTCGTGTGCATCTTCATCATGATGGAATGGACATCTGGTCTGATGTAGCATACTTTTATGAAACTGAAAACTCATTTGAAGCAGAAGGAAATGTAGTTGTCAAACAAGGTGATAGTTTAAAGCTAAATAGTGAATATATTGAGTATAGTGGAATTACAAAACTCGCCATTGCCAAACACAAAGTAGAACTTGAAAACAATGAGTCCATCTTGCGAACAGATTCGCTTTTTTTTGATCGAAAAAAACAAGAGGCATATTACCAAACCACTGGTGAAATCACAAGTGAAGAAACAGTGATTCGGAGTCAATCTGGCACTTATGTTGTTAATGATAAAAAATATGAATTCATCTCCAACGTCAAGGTAACAGACCCCACTTTCACTATTTTTTCGCAGAGAATGGACTATTACACTGTAGTTCGTCACGCTTATTTTTATGGGGCAACAACAATCAACGGAGAAAGCTATGATGTGTTTTGCAATCGAGGTTTTTTTGATTCAAACCAAAAAAAAGGGTATTTCCAAGACCGAGCAACTGTCGACTACAACCTAAGAAACATCAAAGGAGATAGCATTTATTTCGATGATCATATACAGTATGTAGCAGCAAGTAGAAACGTACAAATCACTGATACCATTGGAAATAATGTCATTCGTGGAGATTATGGAGAAGTATTTAAAGACAAGGATTCCGCGATTGTAACCCAAAACCCTATTGCAGTAAAACTGGTGAATAGAGACTCCCTGTATATCCACGCAGATACACTATTGGGTACAGGTCCGATAGAGAACAGAATACTCACAGGCTATTATGGTGTTCGCATTTATAAAACAAACCTAAGTGGGGTTTCCGATTCGATACACGTAGATCAAAAATCAGGGCTTATTCAGCTGCTGCGCTTCCCTATTGGCGATCGAGAATCACAGCTGTTATCGGCTAGTGATATGACTAAGAGAAACCCTGTTCTGTGGTCTGCAAAAACACAAATAAGTGGAGATTTGATTCATCTATTGACAGACTCAACTACGAATGCTATTGATTCGCTTAAGATTTTTAACAATGCCATAGTTGCTGAGCAAGATTCTCTCAACCCTCTTCAATTTAATCAAATGAAAGGTATTTATTTGCTTGGCAATTTTGAGGACAATGATCTAAAGACGATTGATATCGATAAAAATGCTGAAATGTTGTATTATTTGTATGATGACACAACTAAAGATTTAATTGGAATCGATAAGGCCATTAGCAGTACCATGCGACTTCAGATGAAAGACAATCAAATTCAGTCTATTTCTTTTTTAAGTAGGCCTGATGGAGCTGTTTATCCAATCGATGAACTGCCACTCAATGATCAGAAACTACCAGGTTTTTATTGGCGTGGTGATGAAATGATTTTATCAAAAAATGATTTAGTGATTGAAACGACAAAGGAAAAATTAAAAGCCATCAAACACAAAAGCAATCAAAATCTTCCCTGATAGCAAACTTATAATGAGATGAGACAAACAATTCGAGATTTTTTCTTCACCCATCAAGCGCAAACAACAGCGCAACCCATTGGGCTTGAAATAAAGAAGGCGCGTGGCAGTTATATCATCGATATAAACAATAAGAAGTATCTCGATTTTGTAGCAGGTGTTTCTGCTTGCACCCTGGGACATTGTCATCCCAAAGTAATTCGTGCAGTTCGTGGTCAAATGAGAAAATATCTCCACGTCATGGTGTATGGTGAATTTGTACAAAACGAACCTGTAAAACTAGTCAAACTGTTGGCTGATCACTTGCCCAAAAAACTTTCTTGCACATATCTCACAAACTCTGGAGCTGAGGGAATTGAGGGAGCACTCAAGCTAGCGAAAAGGGCAACTGGCAGACAAAATATTATAGCTGCCAATAATGCCTATCATGGCAACACGCAAGGAGCAATGAGTGTAATGGGGAATGAAGAGCGAAAAAGAGCTTATCGACCACTGATACCTGGAACATCTTACATAGAGTTTAATGACTTTGACGGTATTGAAAAAATCAATACCAAAACTGCTGCAGTCATACTAGAGACAGTACAAGGTGGTGCAGGATTTATCGTTCCATCCAAAGCCTATATGAAAGCAATCAGAGAACAATGCAACAAAGTTGGAGCGTTGCTCATCTTAGATGAAATTCAACCAGGTATGGGTCGAACAGGCAAACTATTTGCCTTTGAACACTTTGATATGATTCCAGATATATTTGTGACTGGAAAAGGTTTGGGTGGTGGATTTCCAGTTGGTGCATTCTGTTCTTCCAAAGAACTTATGGATCTCTTACAAGACAAGCCAATTCTGGGACATATCACCACTTTTGGAGGGCATCCTGTCATTGCAGCAGCATGTCATGCGACATTAAAAACGCTTTTGCAAAGTAATTTGATGGCTCAAACGCTTGAAAAAGAAACATTCATTCGGGAATACCTTCAACACAAAGGGATCGAAGAAGTTCGAGGAAAGGGACTCATGATAGCCTTGATCATGACCTCTGAAGAGCTTGCAAAAGAACTGGTTAGAATTGCCTTAGAAAGAGGGTTATTGCTGTTTTTTTTGCTGTTTGAAAAGCGAGCCGTTCGAATTACACCCCCGTTGACAATATCTAAAAAAGAATTGAAAAAAGGCTGCGATATCATCTTAAATATACTTGATGAAATCTGTTGATTAAATTGTTAAAAACAAAAAAATTGTTTATTTCATTCTAAACCATCAAGCAGTTAACTTTATAGTAAGAATTTAAAACATTTGAAAAACCCGAATTTTAATAAAGACCACAAATCACCACTCGCCCGTTTTGAGTTGATGTTACAGTCAAATCAAGTGTACTTTTTCGACGCCACTGAATTTGAAGAAATCGTTCAATTTTACATAGATTCTGGCAGTTTACGATTGGCATATAAAGCAATAGAAATTGGTGAGAATCAACATCCAGATAATAGTGGTTTAAAACTTCTTCACGTCGAACTGATGTTGGTCAACAATCGTTTTAATGAAGCTGAAATACTTATCGATGAACTCAGGGAGATGGAACCCTACAATGAATATGTTTATATCCACAAGGCAGTTATTCTTTCAAAAACCAAAAGACATCAAGAGGCAATTCAGTTTTTAACCAAAGGGCTCAAATATTGCGATAGTAAAGCTGAATTTCATAACATGTTGGCTATGGAACACCTTTTTTTAGATAGTTATACAATGGCGAAAGAGCACTTTATTAAGTGTATCAGCGAAGACCCAAGAGACACTCATGCATTGTACAACATTATCTATTGTTTTGAATCGTTGGAACAACCAGATGGTGCTATTCAATTCCTCAATGAGTATTTACAAGCTAATCCTTTCAACGAAATAGCTTGGCATCAGTTGGGGCGTCAATATGCAAGTATAGGCTTGCTCAAACAAGCGTTGTCATCCTATGATTTTGCAATCATTTGTGATGATGAATTCATTGGTGCCTATTTTGAAATGGGTAAAACACTTCAGAAAATGAAGTGCTATAATGAAGCCATACTTGCCTTCGAAATGACTTTGTCAATTGACGAACCTACCCCCTTTGCACTCTTGCATGTAGGACTCTGTCATATTGAGTTAGGCAATACTAAACTTGCCATTCAGTATTTTAAAAAGACATTAAATGTAGACCCTTTGTATGACAAGGCATGGGTCGCTTTGATCGATGCCTACCGAGACAATAAAGACTACAAAAAAGCGCTTTATTATGCCAAAAAATCAATCCAAATCGATAATGTGAATGCCACAACATGGAAAAAATATGCTGAAATCAACTTTACATTAGGCTTTTTAGAAGAAGCTGATCATGGTTTTCAAGAATGTGTCAATTTAGGGAATTATGAAGTTGATACTTGGGTAAAATGGGCAGATGTTCTCAAAGAAACACATGACTATCCCAAAGCCATAGAAGTATTACAGCATGGATTAGAATTCCATGCTGAAAGCAGTGTAATCAACTTTCGCCTAGGTGGTATTTATTTGATTTCCTCCCAATCACTTGAGGCAAGGTTCTACCTCAAAAACGCTTATATGGCAGACGAAAAACAACTCAGCCACTTCTATGAAACCTTTCCACAGTTCAAGAGTTCTTCTTTTGTGAAGCAAAGTCTATCATTGAAAGTGTAATACTGCTGTTATTTCGTATTTTCGCCTAAACAATGAGTTCCAATCAGTCAGCTTTTATTGTATATCTTAAAGGAATATCCATGGGAATAGCAGACCTTGTTCCTGGTGTTTCAGGTGGTACGATTGCTTTAATTACCAATATTTATGAAGAATTGATTTCTTCTATCAATCGAGTTAATGGAAAAGAAATAGTGCAGCTATTGGGATCAAACCGAAAGAAGGCTTGGCAAAACATCAATGGCTCTTTTCTGCTTCCCCTTATTTTAGGAATTGCAACGAGCATCCTTTTTTTGAGTTCTATTATTCAGTTCTTTTTAGAAAATTACACCCTCTCACTATGGTCCTTCTTCTTTGGATTAATTCTTGCGAGTTCAATTTTAATCTGTAAAAATGTCAAACAGTGGTCTGCAACAACATTCATATGCTTGATTTTGGGTGGCATCACATCATTTTTAATTGGATTTCTAACACCCGCTGATGCGATACAAGCCCTGCCCTACCTATTTTTATGTGGTATGCTAATGATTATTGCCATGATATTGCCAGGGATTTCAGGCTCATTTATTTTGGTTCTTTTGGGTGCTTATGAAACTGCACTGTCAACTATTGATCTGGTTCGCTCTTTTCAAATACAAGGGTTTATCAACCTCGCAGCTTTTGGACTTGGGGCACTCGTTGGCATAAAACTATTCGCACTTTGGGCAGAAAAACTCTTTGCCAGCGCAAGAGATACCTTACTTGCAACAATGTCTGGATTCATGTTTGGTTCTTTGTATAAAGTTTGGCCTTGGACAAAACAATTGCCATACAGTCCAGATCCTTCATTTATTTTACCACAAATAAGCCATAGCAACACTGATTTTTGTATTGGCCTTTTTTTTATCATGCTTGGAATTTCAACTATTTATGCGTTTCACATATTAAGCAAAAACTAAACAAGTGAATCAAAGGGGGCTAAATGACAATATCTTACTTGTCGTCAAAGGATTGGCGATGGGTATTGCCAACAAAGTTCCAGGTGTTTCTGGGGGTATTGTTGCCATCGTCACTGGCTTTTACCCTGAATTTTTACACTCATTGAAACGCCTGAATTTCAATGCTTTTTTTATGCTCATAACAGGAAAATTTAAGCGCTTTTATCGATACACAAACGCTTTGTTTCTTTCGCTGATTGCTCTTGGGATTGTACTAAGCTACTTTACAGTATCTAGAGTACTTGATATCGCTCTGATACGTTATGAGCAGTATGTAAAAGCTCTGT
Organism: uncultured Flavobacteriaceae bacterium; assembly: GCA_913051755.1. Next base: position 36,305 of record CAJXBR010000003.1, on the reverse strand, counting down.
TTTTTGGGATGGTTGTTATGTCTGTTCTTCTGTTGATTAGAGATTTTAAGAAATGGGAGTTGAAACTCTATATATTTAGTTTTGTAGGACTACTGGTCGGGGTTACACTTACGTTTTTAGAACCGGCTCCAGAAAACAGGAATCTATTGTTTGTTTTTTTCTGTGGCTTTGTAAGTATCATTGGTATGACACTTCCTGGACTTTCTGGCTCGTTTTTACTCATTATTTTGGGCAACTATGCGCTTCTATTGGTCGATGCTGTCAACGCAGTTTGGGAATTCGTTGTAAAGCTCATTCAAAACCCCTCTAGATTCAGTGCTGTGGCGCAAGAGCACAACGAGCTACTCACCATATTGGTTGTGTTTATCGTTGGTTCTATTGTTGGTTTGGTGAGTATTTCCAACCTACTTCATTACATCATTATTCGCTTTGAGTCAAGGCTAAGTGCATTAATCATTGGGTTTATCATTGGCTCACTTCCCATACTTTGGCCATGGTCTGATTTTCGTTTGCTCACCAACCCAAATGAACTAGCGACAACAATTGAATCTACAGGAATCAATCTATTTTTTTCTACCTTGTGGATTGGTATCGGTTTATTTATTGTTTTTATTTTAGACGTTTATGATAGAATACGACAATAAGCTTTTTGGATTGTTAGGTAAAGATATTGGGTATTCTTTTTCGAGGAATTACTTCTCAAAAAAGTTTAAAGCACAAAATCTCAAGCATCAATATGTCAACTTCGACCTCGATGATTTGTCAAATTTTGGAGAACTCCTCAAGCAAAAAGACATTTCAGGAATGAACGTAACAATACCCTACAAACAAGATGTGATTCCTTTTTTGGATAAACTTGACCTTGTCGCAGAAACAATTGGTGCTGTGAATACAATTGTATTTAGAGATGGTGAGAAAATTGGCTATAACACAGATCATATCGGGTTTAAAAAAACTCTTCTCCAACATGTAAAACCACATCAAAAACAAGCATTCGTTTTGGGTACTGGGGGCGCCTCAAAAGCAATTTGCTATGTGCTTGAACAACTCAACATAAAAGTACTTAAAGTTTCTCGTAACGAAGGGGAAGACAAAAAAACCTACGCTGAACTCACAAAGAAAGATTATATCGATCATACATTGATTGTCAATTGTACACCACTAGGCACCCACCCTCACACAGAGGCATTTCCACCGATTGACTTTGAGCAAATCAATCATACGCACTTGTTATTTGATTTGATCTACAACCCAGAAACAACCACATTTATGAAAATGGGCAAAGACAATGGAGCTACAGTGCTCAATGGTTATAAAATGCTTGTGGAGCAGGCAGAAGCCTCATGGTCTCTTTGGATGAATGCACATACAAAATAATTAAATCACAAAGATTTACTATCTTGTGAATAACTAAGTTAGCTGAATCATGTTAGATAATGATGCCAATTTGCCAAAGGCAAATGAAGACAAAGTGGACGAAAAACACCCTGAAAATGAAGTTCAGTCTGAAACATGTGTGAAAGAATCAAAGCAATCGATCGAGGATAAAGGACAAAAAAGTTTAGAAACACCTCAAAAAGAGAAGACTGCTGAAAGTGAGTCTATCATAGAAGAAAAAGAGCCCGCTAATCTTGTAAAAGAGGGTGAAAATTATGATGATCTTACGTTGGATCAATTACTCAATATAATTGAAAAAAAAGTAAATGCTGGAAAGGTAATGCAACATAGAAAGGACTTTGACACACTTTCAAAACTGATTGAAAAAAAGTTAGATCAACTGATAAAAAGTAAAAAAGAAGATTTCATTAATTCAGGTGGAGCACCTGAGGACTTTTATACCAAACTCCCAGAAAAAGTTACTTTTGACCAGTTGGTGCGTAAATTCAAAACAGAAAAATCAAGGTATTATCAAGACCTTGAAAAATCACAACAAAATAATTTGGCATTACGTAAATCACTCATCGATGAGCTCAAAGGGCTTATTGGAGTTGATCACCCCATTTCAGACACCTACAAGCAATTTAAAAACTTGCAAGCACGTTGGAGAGAATCAGGGCATGTTCCCCAAACAGAGGCAAATAATATTTGGAAAACATATCATCATCATGTAGGGATTTTCTATGATTTTCTTCACCTAAACAGAGAGTTTAGGGAACTAGATTATAAATATAATTATGAAGAAAAAATAAAAATCATTGAAGAGGTTGAGGCGATGGCCAAAATGGACAACATCCAAAAAGCATTTAGGAATCTGCAAGAACTTCACAAAAAATGGAAAGATGAGCTTGGCCCTGTCGCAAAAGAGCACGAAGAAAAATTATGGGAACGCTTTAGTCAAGCGACTAAATTGATACATGAAAAACGACAGTTTTTTCAAAAGAATCAAACAGAAATATTTAAAGCTAATTTCGAAAAAAAAACCAACTTGATTGCACAAATGCGAAAACTCAACGAAGTTGATGTCAAGGCTCACAATGAGATGCAAAAATTAATTCGAAATATGGAAACTCTACGAACCTCGTTTTTCGATTCTGGTAGTGTCAGCCGAGGCAAAAGCGGAGAGATTTGGACAGCTTTCAAAGAAGTTATGCGTGAATTCAGCAGGAAAAGAAACTCCTTTTACAAATCACTCAAAAAAGAGTACGCTGAAAATATGAAAAAGCGAATGGAGTTGGTCAAGCAAGTGGAAGAATTACACCAAACAGAAGATTTCGCTTCCTCTACTCCAAAGGTCATTGCACTGCAAAAGCAATGGAAACAAATGGGGCCTCTGTCAAGAAAACAAAATGATACAGCATGGAATCTCTTCCGCAAAGCTTGCAATGATTACTTTGATTTACTTGACAGTAAAAAAAATAAATTATCAGAAGCTGAGCAACTCGCATATAGTGAGAAAAATAAGCTACTTCAAACTATCCAGTCTGAAGAAAGTTTTGATCGAGTTATTATTGACAAGTGGATAGAAGATTGGATAGCAATAGGATCAGTGGGACAAAAAAAGAGCAAGATTAACAATGAGTTTTATACTGTTGTTGAACATGCACTGAAACAAAGTGGTGAAACCAAAGACTTCATTACAAAATATATATACAAAGTAAAGCTCAAGCTAATGGGTGATCAAACCAAGCTTGTTCAAAAAGAGAAATCTCAAATAAAGCAGCGACTTGACAAAGCAAAGCAACAATATATCCAACTTGAGACCAATATGGAGTTTTTTACAAAAAGTTCATCGGAAAATCCATTGGTTACCAAGGTCATGAATGATCTTGAAAAGCAAAAGAAAATCATCGACCGTTTGGAGAAAAAATTAAAGGCTTTTAGGGGCTTAAATTTAATTCTCTGACTTTACTTCTTGCCAGAATTTTCCCCAGCTATCAAGATCTAGTTGGCTCATCTCGATTTGACGATCTGATATTTTTGACTCCATTTTCAAAAATCGTTTGCGGAATTTTTGATTTGCATTCGACAGAGCGTCGTCTGGGTTGATGCCCATAAATCTAGCATAATTGACTAGCGAAAAAAGTAAATCTCCAAATTCTTCCTCTGCTCGTTTTTGACTTTTTTGATTGACTTCATAATAAAATTCTCGAAGCTCTTCTTCTATTTTCTGAATCACTCCATCAATATGTTGCCAATCGAAGCCCACACCAGCAGCTTTTTCCTGCATTCGATATGCCTTTACCAAAGGAGGTAATGATGCTGGCACGCCACTCAAAACACTTTTGTTATTCTCTTTGAGTTTGATTTTTTCCCAGTTCTGCTTTACCTCATCATAACTGTTCGCCTCCACGTCTCCATAAACATGAGGATGACGCTTGATCAGTTTATCACAAATACGATTTGCTACATCGGCAATGTCAAATGATGATTGTTCGCTACCTATTTTCGCGTAGAATACGATGTGTAGAAGTAAATCTCCAAGTTCAGATTTGATTTCATCATAATCTCCACTCAACAGAGACTCACTCAATTCGTAGGTCTCTTCAATGGTTAGATGTCGTAAGCTCTCAAAGGTCTGTTTTCGATCCCAAGGGCATTTTTCTCGAAGTTCATCCATGATCGTTAATAAACGATCGATCGCCTGTAATTGTTTATCGCGATTTTCCATTATTGTTTCGTTTCATTATTTTTGCAAACTCCATTGGATAATCAATTTTGATGTTGCCTTTTTCAATTTGAGTGAGTTTCGAATTTAAAATCTTTCGCTTAAAAGTGCTGAGTTTATCTGTAAATAGTTTGCCTTCTATATGATCATACTCATGCTGTACAACACGTGAAGACAAACCTGTGAGATGCAATTGATGATGATTAAAATCAAGGTCGTAGTACGAAATTGTGACTTCATCATCACGCGTCACCTCACCCCGAATATCTGGGATACTCAAACATCCCTCATTAAAGTCGATCGTCTCTCCTCCAAATTCAATAACAGTTGGATTGATAAATACATGCTTAAAGTTTTCGATGACTTGCTTTTCATCTTCAGAGATTTCAGGATCGGCAGCAAAGGGGCTAGCGTCAACGATAAACAGTCGAAGAGCAAGGCCAATCTGAGGGGCTGCAAGGCCTACACCATTTGCGTTATACATGGTCTCCCACATATTGTCAATCAATGCTTTTAGATCAGGATAATTTGCATCAATTTCATCTGTTTTTTGACGAAGAATAGGATGCCCATAAGAAAAGATTGGAAGAATCATGATGTTTTGGTTTGCTGGTTCATCAAAAAGGACTGAAGCAATAAAGTAGCACTGACTTGATCGATGAGTTGTTTGTCTTCTCGGACTTGTTTTTTTGTGCTAGCCCTCGAGATTTCGTGTGAAGCAATTTTGGATGTAAATCTTTCGTCATAGGCATGGATTTGAAGTTTGGGAAACCACGACTTACACTCTTCAATAAAACGCATAACATCAGTCGCTATTGAAGAAGGTTGATTGTGCAAACGTTTGGGCATTCCAACAACAATGCCCTCAACACTCTCTTCTTTAACATAATCTTTTAGAAAATCGAAGAGGTTTTCAGTAGAAATGGTATCGTGACCAAAGGCAAAGACTTTGTCCTTGTCAGTAAATGCGATTCCACATCTTTTTTTGCCGTAATCTATTGCCAATAATCTGCCCATTGATGCAAAAATACACTTATTGTAACGATTTTGTGAACAGGTCTATTTTTTGATAAAATGCAGTTATCTTTGAAAAAAATTGCAAATGAGTGAACAGCGAACTATCATCGAGGAAGCATGGGATAACCGTGCATTGTTAGAAAATAAAAATGTACAGGGAACGATTCGTTCGATAATCGACCAGTTAGATAAAGGGGACTTGCGTGTTGCCGAACCAACAGCAAATGGATGGCAGGTGAACGAATGGGTAAAAAAAGCAGTTGTCCTATATTTTCCGATTCAGGGGATGGAAACGCTTCATGCGGGACCTTTGGAGTTTCATGACAAAATCCCATTAAAAACAGGCTATAAAGAAAAAGGCGTTCGAGTAGTTCCTAATGCTGTTGCACGTCATGGTGCATATATTTCACCAGGTACGATTCTTATGCCGAGTTATGTCAACATTGGAGCCTATATCGATAAGGGAACGATGGTAGATACTTGGGCTACTGTTGGGAGTTGTGCGCAAATCGGCAAAAATGTTCACTTGAGTGGTGGAGTTGGGATTGGCGGTGTTTTAGAGCCTCTTCAGGCTGCTCCTGTCATCATTGAAGACAATGCCTTTGTCGGGTCACGATGTATTGTAGTTGAGGGGGTTCGAGTAGAAACAGAAGCTGTTTTGGGTGCCAATGTGGTGCTCACTGCATCGACAAAAATCATTGATGTAACAGGTGAAAACCCTGTTGAAACCAAAGGAATTGTACCTGCTCGTTCAGTTGTCATTCCTGGGAGTTACACCAAGTCTTTTGCTGCAGGAGACTTTCAAGTGCCTTGTGCCCTCATCATTGGCAAGCGCAAAGAAAGTACTGATAAAAAGACATCTCTTAACGATGCGCTGCGAACTTATGATATTTCAGCATAAACCATTGTAAATCATACATTTGGAGGTATGACTATTAAAAAATGTCTTGCTGCACTCCTGAATTCGGGGGTTATTCTGTTTCCATCCGATACTGTTCTCGGACTTGGCTGTGATGCAACAGATGAGGAGGCAGTCAAGAAGATTTTTTTGATTAAAAACAGAAAGCAAAACAAATCTCTTGTCTCCTTGGTTTCCAATTTTGAAATGCTAAAAGAATATGTTGAATCGATCCCCAAACAGGTGTTTGACATCTTGGATAATGCAAGTGTTCCGACAACAATTGTTTATCCTAAGGCAAAACAACTTGCTCCTATGGCAATGGCTGATGATGGGTCTATGGCCTTTCGAATTCCGAAGAGTGGTTTTGCCCTTGATTTGATAAAGTCCTTTGGTAAACCCATCATTGCTACCTCTGCGAACCTCAGTGGTGAACAAATCCCAGAGGAATCATCTCAAATCAGCAGTCGTATTTTGGAGCAAGTAGACTATGTTGTACCTTTGAAATTAGGAAAATACCCTGTTACACCATCGAGAATTGTGAAGATGACAAGTGATGGGGAAATCAAAACAGTTCGTCCTTGACAACAGATAAAAATTTACATCAAGCATTTTCAGATCCCATCTTTTCTGCGATTGGCGAAATCTCTGAAAAAATGCAAACACGAGCGTTTGCTATTGGTGGATGTGTTCGAGACGCATTGTTGCAACGCAAAGACACCAAAGACATTGATATCGTTTGTGAAGGTAGTGGTATTTCGCTGGCAAAAGCAGTTGCTGACCAGCTTCCAAATACAGGAAAATTGAGTGTTTATAAAAACTATGGAACTGCAATGATTCGCGTTGGCGCGTTCGAGCTTGAGTTTGTGGGTGCTAGAAAAGAAAGTTATAAAAGAAATAGTCGAAATCCAGTTGTGGAGAGTGGTAGTTTGGCAGATGATCAGAAGCGTAGGGACTTTACAGTCAATGCCTTAGCCTTTGCACTGAACCCCTCAGAATTTGGAACACTCATCGATCCTTTCAATGGGTTGGATGATTTGGAAAATAAAATACTGAAGACCCCAACAGCTGCTGCACAAACCTTCTCCGACGACCCTTTGAGGATGCTTCGCGCTGTGCGCTTTGCAAGTCAACTTGGCTTTACAATTGAGACACAAACGATGAAGTCGATCGCTATCATGGCTGATCGAATCGACATCCTATCGAAAGAACGAATCATTGATGAGATTCATAAAATATTGCTGACAGCTAAACCCTCTACTGGATTTTTACTGTTAGACAAACTAGGATTACTCCAACGAATTCTTCCTGAGCTTTGTGCGTTGAAAGGGGTTGAAGAAGTGGAAGGACAACGCCACAAAGACAATTTTTATCACACCTTTGAAGTTGTTGACAACATCTGTGAAACCACTGATAATTTGTGGTTACGTTGGGCAGCATTGCTACATGATATTGGAAAAGCACCCACCAAAAAGTTCAATCAGAAAGTCGGGTGGACCTTCCATGCTCATGAGTTTATGGGTGCGAAAATGGTTTACAAATTGTTCAAGCGATTAAAAATGCCGCTGAATGAGAAGATGAAATACGTACAAAAACTTGTATTTATGAGCTCGCGACCAATTGTCATATCGCAAGATATTGTAACTGATGCAGCAGTGCGCAGGCTGGTTTTTGACGCTGGAGAACTAATCGAAGATCTATTGCTTTTGTGTGAAGCTGATATTACAACCAAAAACCCACGTCGATTTGAAAAATATCACAACAATTTCAAAATCGTTCGTCAAAAAATCGTTGAAGTTGAAGAGCGAGATCGCATTCGAAATTTTCAACCTCCTGTCGATGGGGAATTTATTATGCAAGCATTTGGCGTAGGCCCTTGCCGAGAAATTGGATTGATCAAAGAGCATATTAAAGAAGCCATCCTTGATGGAGAGATCCCAAATGAGTTTGAAGCAGCACACAAAATGATGTTGCAAAAGGCACACGAGCTCGGATTTAAACCCATAAAAGAAACAGATGAATAACCCTATATTTTCCTGGGCACAATGGGCCTTACTATCTGTTTATTTGGTCATCCTTGCTGGTGCAATTGTACGAATGACTGGCAGTGGTATGGGGTGTCCTGACTGGCCAAAATGCTTTGGGTATCTCATCCCTCCCACTGAACGTAGTCAACTGGACTGGAAACCTGAAAAGACCTATGATAAAGGAAATGTGATTATCTATAAAAACTCATTACAAGTCGCAATCAAAGACTTCAACAGTGGTAAAACAATAGATTTTAGTAACTGGGAGATTTACGATAAACACGATTACACGACTTTCAATGCCACCCACACATGGGTAGAGTTTATCAATCGATTACTCGGCGTAATTTCTGGTTTGATTGTCCTTGGCCTATTCATTCGCAGTCTTTGGTGGATTAGAAGCACTCCAATACTAGCTGTTTTTTCTTTTTTAACAGTTGTTGGCATGGGTATACAAGCCTGGCTGGGAAAAACTGTCGTTGACTCCAATCTACTGCCTAGTAAAATATCACTTCATATGGTCATGGCACTCCTCATTGTCAGTGGATTGCTTTTTATACGTGCAAAGAGTCATGGAAATCAAATTCAGCTCCCTTCAAAAAAATGCATCAACCTGATTGCTGTTGCTTTTATTTTAACCATCATTCAATTTGGATTGGGAGTTGATGTGCGACAATTTATCGACTATCAAATCAAACAAGCAGGGTATGATGATCCACAGTTATGGCTGAGTCTTCCAGAGATCTCATTTTATGTTCATCGCTCCTTGTCGTTGTTTGTGGTGGCAGTCAGTATCATGATCTACAGGCAGGTCGTGAAAGAAGGTCTTGAAAGAAAGTATATTCATTTTATTATTGGATCTATTCTAGCAGAAATTGCACTTGGAATTTTAATGTATTATGTTGATTTTCCTTGGGGTACACAGCCACTTCATTTACTCATTGCAGTATTATTATTTAGCGCCCAATTTTATTGGTTGCTTCGCATAAAAATTAAACCAAATGATTTATCGATTTAGAATTATTTTAGATGCCGAAGACGATATTTTCAGAGATGTAGAGCTGGAAAGCAGTTCTACTTTTGAAGACTTACACAATACAATCATTCAGTCTTTTGGGATGAGTGGTCACGAAATGGCTACCTTTTATGTGGCTGATGAAGAATGGAATCAGGGTGAAGCAATTGCTTTAACAGATATGTTTGAAGAACCCTCAAAGTTGATGCATCAAACTGCCTTGCAAGATGTTTTTGCTGATGATCAAAAAACAGCACTTTACATCTATGACTTTTTAAACATGTGGACTTTTTTTGTCACCTGTGTCGAAGAGGCTGAGTCCATCCCTGGTGTAAGCTACCCACAGCTTGTGTTTAGTCATGGTGTAGTCCCAGACCAGGCCCCACAAAAAACATTTGAGCAGTCAGAGGAAATACAGTCTGACGACGACCAAGAGGGATGGGAAGATGAAAGCTATCATGATGATCAATGGTATTAATCATTGCGAAGCATCTCGTGATTTTCGTAATTCCGCTTCACAAATTCAAATGCTGCTCGTACTATTCCGCCCATATTAAAACTGTTATTGAAGTTTTTATCAGGGATATACGCATAGATTTCAGACTTGAGTTGTTTCACATTCTCAGGCGTTGAGAGTTCATCTTTCAGCATACATTTCATCAGTTGTGTTAGACGAGTCTCTGTGCTCAAAATTCGTTTGGCGATAATCGCTCTTTCTTCAATTTTATATTGATCAACAGCATTTTTATCTAAATAATTACGAACCAATTCAACCATTGGGAAATTTTCTTTAAAAAATTGGGGTCGATATACCTTTAACTTGGCTTCATAGGACTGCTGGTCAAAATCAATTGAACGTATTTTATAAACAACTTGATCGAAGTCATGGGTTGGCACGATGACATAATTGTAGGAACGCATATCACCCAAGAGACGAATCATACATCTTTCATTGAATTTTACAAATTGTTTGGCAATTTGACTCTTCTCGCTGTTGGAACACTTTGGCAAATAGTTTGAAATAAATTCATCACCAGGTATTCCAGCAATATGCTCCTCTACCAAGGTATCCTCATGTACCAAAAAATTTAGATTATAAGGAGATAGCATGTGCTCAAACTCCAAACCATAAGCACGAGAGGCATCTGCTTTTTTTATATAGAAATAAACGAAATTGTCGTTTAAGATGTTTCGGATTTTGATTCGAAATGGTTTTGAATTTCCAAAAGTGCAGTAATCAATCGCATCCACATTCAAAAACCTAACCATGTCAGTACTTCCATCAGACAAAAGAAGGGTGTATATACGTTTCAAATTGTCATCAATTTCATGACGTTCACTGTCATTGTAAAAAACACGAACCCATAAGGTGTCATTATCATTTTTGTCCATCACAGAAACGGAACCAGAAAAACGCTCCAAGTCATGATAGGAAATTGGAAATGGAGCAGTTCTGTTGTAATGAGCTAAATAATCAACTAAAAAAGGGCTAATTGGATAGCTTGGTTTTTTTGTTGTAATTAATTTATCATTAGATGCCATAGTGCAAAAGTAATGGCTTTTGCCCAATGTTATGGGCAACATCAATTGAGCAGTGCCTGAAATTATGGTATTTTTGTATGCTATGAAGTTTCATATTGTTTCCGATTTCAAGCCAACAGGCGATCAGCCAGAAGCGATTCAACAACTCACAGAGGGATTGGAGAGTCGTGATAAATTTCAAACACTCATGGGTGTCACAGGATCGGGAAAAACATTTACTGTTGCCAATGTTATCGAAAAGGTGCAACGACCCACCTTGGTGCTTGCGCACAACAAAACCCTTGCTGCTCAACTATACGCTGAGTTTAAGCAGTTTTTTCCTGAGAACGCTGTTGAATACTTTGTTTCCTATTACGATTATTATCAGCCTGAGGCATACATCCCCACAACTGGAACTTATATTGAAAAAGACTTGTCTATTAACGAAGAAATTGAAAAGCTAAGACTGAGTACAACCTCTTCCCTATTATCAGGTCGAAGAGATGTATTGGTAGTCGCATCAGTGTCGTGCTTATATGGGATTGGAAACCCAATCGAATTTCGAAAAAATGTGATTAGCGTAGAGGTGGGTCAGGTCATTGCTCGCACTGCGTTTTTACATCGACTGGTGCAAAGCTTATACGCTCGAACCACAGCTGATTTTCTTCATGGCACCTTTCGCGTGAAGGGGGATATTGTTGATATTTTCCCAAGCTATGCCGATCATGCGTTTAAAATCCACTTTTTTGGTGATGAAATCGAAGCCATTGAATGCTTTGATCCAATTTCAAATAAAATCAAGGAAAAATTTGATAAACTCACCATATACCCTGCAAACATGTTTGTCACATCGCCTGATGTGTTACAAAATGCAATTCATCAAATCCAAGATGATTTGGTTGCGCAAGTGGGTTACTTTAAAGAAGTCGGCAAGCACTTGGAAGCTACTAGGTTGGAGGAGCGAACCAACTTTGATTTAGAAATGATTCGGGAGTTGGGTTATTGCTCGGGGATCGAAAACTATTCACGCTATATCGACGGTCGAGCGCCAGGTACACGTCCTTTTTGTCTTTTGGACTACTTTCCCGAGGATTATCTAATGATTGTTGATGAAAGTCATGTTACTCTTTCACAAGTACATGCAATGTATGGAGGTGACCGAAGTCGGAAAGAAAACCTAGTTGAATATGGGTTTCGACTACCTGCTGCTATGGACAACCGACCATTGAAATATGAAGAATTTGAGTCTCTTCAAAACCAAGTGATTTATGTGAGTGCCACTCCTGCTGATTACGAACTGGAACAGACAGAGGGTGTTTATGTGGAGCAAATCATTCGTCCTACAGGGCTGTTGGATCCAATCATTGAGGTTCGTCCAAGTCAAAATCAAATCGATGATTTGGTAGAGGAAATTCAGGTTCGTGCAGAGGCAGATGAACGTGTGCTGGTCACTACCCTAACGAAGCGAATGGCAGAAGAATTGACCAAATATCTATCTCGTATTTCGATCAGATGTCGTTATATCCACAGTGATATTGATACGCTAGAACGTGTAGAAATCATGCAAGATTTACGACGAGGGTTGTTTGATGTTTTGATTGGTGTCAATCTACTTCGGGAAGGCTTAGACCTGCCAGAGGTGTCGTTGGTAGCCATCATCGATGCAGACAAAGAGGGTTTTTTGCGATCTGCTCGATCGCTAACACAAACAGTAGGTCGGGCAGCTAGGCATTTGAATGGGAAAGCCATTATGTATGCTGATAAAATCACCAAAAGCATGCAAAAAACAATTGATGAAACCAATTATCGGCGGGAAAAACAACTTACTTTCAACGAAAAACATGGCATCACCCCGACGCCATTAAATAAAGCTGTTGAAGGAGTTTTTGGATATGATAATGAAAAGGTAGAACAAATTCAGCAAGCAGCAGAGCCCGAATTGGAATATATGAGTGTAGAACAAATTCAGAAACAAATTAGGGAAACACGAAAAGCAATGGAAGTCGCTGCGAAAGATCTAGATTTTGTCGAAGCAGCACGACTGCGTGATCTGATGAAAAGTTTTCAAGACCATTTGAAATTTTAACAAGTGTAAGATGTTTTTTGCACAGTAACAGTGACAATGAATGAAAAATTCTCTTTAGAAGGAAAAATATATGCTTCCACTTTCACAATTTTGAGCGAAACCGAAGACAATTCGAACTATATCATTCAGACTCCCAAAAGGGAGGTGCTTGAAAAAGTGAGAGGGCTATTAAATGAAATCAACTCTGAACTTGGACCATCACGTGATATTTTATTGAGAACGATTAGAGCGACTTTCTATTATAATGCATTTGCTCGAAATCCAATCCTGATGATTCAATCAGCTATGGATTTACTCGGCAGAAATAAATTGTCAAGCCAAAAGTCAAGCAATCACTAAGCAATGAAGAAAATGCAAAACCCTAATGCCAAAAAATTACAAACAGTAAAATAAAAAAACCAGCCCGAGGGCTGGTTTTCAAATTAGTTGATTTTAATCACCTTTTTAGGCTCAAGGATAGCTTCTTTACGTTTGGGAAGTTCAATCGATAGCAAACCATTTTTATAATTGGCTTTGATGTTATCAGTATCAATTGTTTCAGGAATACGAAAGCTGCGCTGAAATGACGCATAGTCAAACTCCTTGCGCATAATGAGAGCATTTTCCTCACTTAATTCTTTTTCAGAAGTCGTTGAAATCGTTAACGTATCATTTTCTAACGCCAGATCAAAATCATTTTTTTCTTTACCAGGAGCGACCAGTTCTATGAAAAACGCATTGTTTTTCTCTATGATGTTAACTGCTGGCTTTTGATATGTTCTATCATTGACATCAATGCCAAATTCACGATTAAAAAAATCATCAAAAAGCGATGGAAACCAAGGTGTTGTTCTTCGAATAATGTTCATAATATTAATTTTTAAGTTTGATAGTAATAAATCAAATGATGAACCAAACGAATAAATATGCCATAATGGCATTTATTTATTCATTTTATATGACAAAATGTCTATTTAATGAAGAACTTCCTGTACTTTGTCAGCAGCTTCTTGGAACAAAACTGCAGTGTGAACAGCCAACCCAGAGTTGTCAATCAATTCTTTAGCGATGTCGGCATTGGTACCTTGTAGGCGAACAATGATGGGAACTTGTATACTATCGCCCATGTTTTTATAGGCATCAACAATACCCTGAGCTACGCGATCGCAACGAACAATCCCTCCAAAAATATTGATTAATATCGCTTTTACTTTAGGATCTTTGAGGATCAATCGAAAAGCTATTTCGACTCTCGCTGCGTCAGCAGTTCCTCCAACATCAAGAAAGTTTGCTGGTTCGCCACCTGCTTGCTTGATCAGATCCATTGTTGCCATTGCCAGACCTGCTCCATTGACCATACACCCAACATTGCCATCAAGAGCAACATAGTTTAGACCCACTTCTTTGGCTTCTACCTCAACAGGGTTTTCTTCTCTTATATCACGAAGTATCTGATAGTCTTTATGTCGAAATAAAGCATTGTCGTCCAAAGATACTTTGGCATCGACTGCCAAGATTTTTTCATCTGACGTTTTGAGTACAGGATTGATTTCAAAGAGTGAAGAATCGGACTGAACATAGGCTGAATACAAGGCTGTTACAAAACGTGTCATTTCTTTAAACGCATTGCCCGAAAGACCTAAATTAAACGCAATACGACGCGCCTGAAAAGGCATTAAACCAACTGCATGGTCAATGTCTTCTGTAAAAATCAAATGAGGTGTTTCCTCAGCAACTGTCTCAATATCTACACCTCCTTCAGTCGAATACATAATCATATTACGACCTGTCGATCGATTGAGCAATACAGACATATAGTACTCCTCTGGCTCAGACGCTCCGGGATAATACACATCCTCAGCAATCAAAACTTGATGTACACGTTTGCCCTCTGGAGGGGTTTGAGGAGTAACTAAATCCATCCCCAAAATACTGTCAACAACCTCCTCGACTTTGTCAATCCCTCTGGCCAGTTTCACACCACCACCTTTACCACGTCCTCCTGCATGTATTTGTGCTTTAACAACAAACCAAGAGGTTCCTGTCTCTTTGGAAAGCTCTTGGGCAACTGTTAATGCATTTTTGGTGGTATGGGCAACCTTGCCTCTTTGAATGCGAACACCAAAAGATGATAAAATTTCTTTGGCTTGGTACTCGTGTACGTTCATAGTATTGTTTGTTTATTGCAAAAATAGAAAACAAACATCGATAACAATAGTCAAATCTATTTTTGTTTTTGTTACATTTATAACATTTTGTTGTATTTTTATAATAAAGTAAAAAGTACTTTGATTTCAGTGTTGACAAAGCTAGATTTGTAGCAAATTTTAAATGATGGAAAATTCTGTATTGACATCAATAGCAAATCAATTTGGGAGTCCAATCTATGTCTATGACGCTGAGAAAATAAAAGATCAGTACACGCGTTTATCTAAAGCGTTTCAGCATGTATCGCAATTACGAATCAACTATGCTGTGAAGGCGCTGTCAAATGTCAATATCCTTAGCTATTTGCACAGCCTGGGTGCTGGACTCGACACTGTGTCGATTCAAGAAGTCAAGTTGGGTCTCTACGCAGGCGTACCAGCACAGAAGATAATCTTTACACCCAATGGAGTTTCTCTTGAGGAGCTAGAGCAAGCAGGTGCACTTGGAGTGCAAATCAATATCGATAATCTTACCCTACTCGAGCAGTTTGGCAGTAAACACCCTGAAGTGCCAGTCTGTGTTCGTATCAATCCCCATGTGATGGCAGGTGGCAATGCTAATATCTCAGTGGGGCATATTGATTCAAAGTTTGGGATTAGCATCCATCAACTACCACACATTGTTCGGATTGTCGAAAATACAGGAATGCGTATCAATGGTATTCACATGCATACAGGAAGTGATATCCTTGATATTGATGTGTTTTTGCATGCCGCTGAAATTTTGTTTACAACTGCAAAATCGTTTGACAACCTTGATTTTTTAGACTTTGGCAGTGGATTTAAGGTCCCCTATTACCCAAATGATATTGAAACCAATATAGAAGAATTGGGAGAAAAACTAGGGGAACGTTTTCAGTCGTTTTGTGAAGATTATGGCAAAAACCTGACTTTGGCTTTTGAACCAGGAAAGTTTTTGGTCAGTGAGGCTGGATACTTTCTCACCCAAGTCAACGTAGTGAAGCAAACGACTTCAACAGTATTTGCGCAAGTCAATAGTGGATTTAACCATCTGATTCGACCCATGCTGTATGGCTCACAACATCATATCGAAAATATTTCCAATACAAACGGAAGAGAGCGATTTTACTCTGTAGTGGGCTACATCTGCGAAACAGATACTTTTGCTAACAATCAAAGAATCAACGAAATTTCGGAAGGTGATTTATTGTGTTTTCACAACGCAGGTGCCTATTGTTTTTCGATGGCGAGTAACTACAATGCTCGCTTTCGCCCAGCAGAAGTTCTATGGCATCAAGGCAAAGCCAAATTGATTCGTAAAGCAGAACAATTTGAGGATTTAATCCAAAATCAAGTTTTGTTAGACCTCGCTGCAGTGAAGGTTTCGTAAGAATTTACTGAACAATTCTTATTTATCTATTTACGCTTTTAATTGCTAAAGGCGTTTACACTTAACGATGTCGTAGTACATTTTAGAGCAGGTTTGCAGTTTTAATTTACCCAATAACTCCCGACCCGATCAGTTCATCATCAAAATACCAAGCGGCAAATTGCCCTGCTGCTATGGCTGACTGTGGTTTGTCAAAGACCAAATACAAGCCTTTGGCTGTTGGATGTAGGGTTGCTTTTACCAATGGCTGACGATAGCGAACGCGAGCCTTTACAACGATAGACTTTTGGGGAATCAAATCTCTTCGTATCCAATGAATATCTTCCTTATCAATCCATAAAGCAGAGCGATACAGCCCTGAGTGCGCTTTTCCTTCGCCTACATAGATAATATTCTCCTTCACATCTGTAGCCAATACGAATAAAGGTTCTTTGGTACCACCGACAGCCAACCCTTTACGCTGTCCAACAGTGAAAAAATGAGCTCCCTTGTGATCACCTACTTCAGGTCCATCAGCAGAAGTATAGGTGTATTTTTCAGCAAGACTTTCTGGTGTATTTTCCCTTTTGGTTTGATACATAGGGTGATCGTGTGCCACTTGCAGAATTCGACCCTTCTTGACTGCGAGTTGCTGCTGTAAAAAATCTGGCAAACTGACCTTTCCTACAAAGCACAACCCTTGTGAATCTCGCTTTTCGGCAGTAACCAATCCTTGCTCTTTGGCAATGGTACGCACCTTTGGTTTGGTCAACTCCCCTAACGGAAATAGTGTTTTGGACAATTGTTCTTGGTTGAGCTGACACAAAAAATAAGATTGATCTTTATTATTGTCCACTCCTGCCAATAACTGGTAATAAGTAGCCCCATCCTTCTCAACTTGCCCTTTACGACAATAGTGACCTGTCGCGATGTAGTCTGCCCCTAACTCCAATGCAATTTTGAGAAACACGTCAAATTTGATTTCGCGATTGCACAAAACATCAGGGTTTGGTGTTCGACCACGTTCATATTCAGCGAACATATAATCGACAATTCTCTGCTTATATTCCTCACTCAAATCCACTGTTTGAAAGGGAATACCAAGCTTTTCAGCAACGAGCATTGCGTCATAGCTATCTTCTAACCAAGGGCACTCTTTGGAGATCGTAACACTATTGTCATGCCAATTTTTCATAAACAAGCCAATCACCTCATAGCCCTGTTCTTGCAACAGAAAGGCTGTAACACTCGAATCGACTCCCCCAGAAAGCCCAACAACGACACGTTTTGAATTGGATTCCATAGCGAAACAAAGGTAACCAAAAGCTGTCTAGCGACGGCGACCTGATCGTCTTTGCTGTTCAGCCTGCTCCATCATCTCTTCCATTTTTCGCTGGAAACGACTTTGTTTTTTAGGCTTCTTTTTATTTTCCTCGATTTGCAAAAAGATTTTTTCTTCGTCTATGATATAATTTTTTATCACCAACATTATTCCTATTGTAATCAAGTTTGAAATTAGATAATACAAGCTCAAACCAGAGGCGTAGTTGTTAAAGAAAAACAGCATCATAATTGGCATGAGATAAATCATAAACTTCATATTGGGCATGCCAGGTTGAGTAGGTTGCATTTGCTGCCCCATGGTCATTTTTGAATACACAAAAATGGCAATCGATGCCAACAAAGGGAAAAGACTAACATGGTCTCCATAAAAAGGAATTGAGAAGGGAAGTTCGGCTATGGCATCGTAAGATGATAAGTCCTCTGCCCACAAGAATGACTTTCCTCGCAGTGAAAAGGCAACTGGGAAAAAATAAAACAACCCCAAAAATACAGGCAACTGCAACAAACTCGGGACACAACCAGCCATTGGGTTTGCCCCTGCTTTGGTGTACAGTTTCATCGTTTCTTGCTGCTTTTTGGCTCGATCGTTTCCATACTTATCGTTGAGCGCATTGATTTCAGGTCGCAATACTTTCATTTTTGCCTGCGACAAATAAGACTTATACGTCACAGGTGAGAGTGCCAATCGCACAATTATCGTCATCACAATAATGGCAATTCCGTAGGGAAGAAACCCACTCAATAATCCAAATAGTGGGAAAAACAAAAATCTATTAATCCACCCAATAATTCCCCAACCAAATGAGATTGATTCTGAAATATTTTCATCATAAGTCTTTAAAATTTTGTAATCGGTTGGGCCGATAAACCAATCAAATGTAGTATTCAATTCTCCATTTTGAGGAGCAATAGCTGTCGATGTTTCAAAGCGTTTTAAATAAACAGATGCGTCGCTATCGTCTTCATTCATCAGTGATGATGACTCAACATCAATCGACTCAAATTGGTTGGATGGAATGAGTATCATGCTAAAGAAATGCTGTCGATATGAAATCCATGACACATTTTTATCTCTGTCAGTATCATCACCCATGGCAGACAGTGCCTGTATTTTATCGTCTTCGTACTGATAGGTAAGTTGCGTATATCGATTTTCATAATCTGCACTTAGTGCGTGGCGAAAACCATCAAGCCCCCAATATAGATTTGTTTCTGGTTGGACATTTAAGCCACTTGAACGAATACCAAATTGGAATCGGTAGGCTTCACTTTCCTCTTTTTCCTTTAATAATGTGTAAATAAATTCAAGTGTTCCACCAGCGACCTGAGAGCGCATGGTCAGTTGATTTCCATTTAGAATTGGTAAAAAATCTAAGTCTCTAGTGTTGATTAAAGACCCATTTGCTTCTATTCTCAAATTAAAGTCAGTGTTTGCATCTTTGACAAAATAAACCTGCTCATCAAGATAGTTGGTGTGCGCCTTGATTTCGGCCTCTTCAATAAACCCTCCTTTGGAAGTAATTGACAAGCGCAATAATTCATTTTGAATTGTTGTGATTTGTTCTGGAATGGAATCCATCAACACTGGTGCATTGCTTGTTATAGCCACCTCTTCAGGTTGTTGGTTGTTGTCAACTGCTTGCGTTTGTGTTGGTGCATTGACTTGAGCTTGTGCATTTTGCTCCATCATTTCCGATTGGTCATACATCATCCAAATAAGGACGAGGAAAAGCAAAAAGAAGCCAATGATTTGTAAGGGGTCTATTCTTTTTTCTTCCATCTTAGGTTATTTTTTAGATTGTGCATAGTTGTTGCATGCGTTCACAAAATTAACAAACAAAGGGTGTGGCTGTGCAACTGTACTTCTATATTCTGGGTGATACTGCACACCTACAAACCATGGGTGCGAAAGCAGTTCAACCGCTTCTACAAGTTTGGTTTCAGGGTTCACGCCCGAGGCAATCATCCCATGCTTTTCAAATTGCTCATAATAGGCGTCATTAAACTCATAACGATGTCGATGACGTTCTTCTATATGATCTGAGTTGTATATTTTGTGTAAAAGGGTATTTTTTCTAACTGCACATTCCCAAGCACCCAAGCGCATGGTTCCACCTTTGTTGGCAACTTTTCGTTGTTCGTCCATAAGTGAAATAACTGGATTAGGTGTATCTTCATCCATTTCAACTGAATTGGCACTCGGCAGTTGCAACACATTTCTTGCATACTCAATGACAGCCATTTGCATACCAAGGCAAATCCCAAAAAATGGAATCTTTTGTTCCCGAACATATTTGATAGCATTGATTTTTCCTTCAATACCACGCCCGCCAAAACCCGGAGCAACAAGGACACCATCAAAACTCTCAAATTTCTTATGAACATTTTTCTCGTCCAAATCTGATGAATGTATAGGGACAACCTTGACTTCAACCTCATTGGCAGCACCTGCATGGACAAAGGATTCCAAAATAGATTTGTAGGAGTCCTGAAGTTCCACGTACTTGCCAATAAGACCAATGGTTACACTGCTTTTTGGGTGTTTATGTCGTTTTAAAAAGATCTGCCATTGAGTCAAATCAGGCTTGGTGTCCAAATCGATTTCTAAGCGTTTCATCACGACTTTATCTAGCCCTTCATCATACATCAAGATAGGTACATCATAAATGGTTTTCGCATCGATAGATTGTATGACTGCTTCTTGCTCAACATTGCAAAACAATGCTAGCTTTTTTCGTAAGTCATCAGACAATTCGTGTTCAGTTCTACATACCAATACATCTGCATTGATACCACTTTCCATCAGCGTTTTTACTGAGTGTTGTGTGGGTTTGGTTTTCAATTCTTTTGCAGCAGATAAAAATGGCACCAACGTTAGGTGAATGACAACGCAGTTTTCACGACCAAGCTCCCATCTCAACTGACGAACAGCCTCAATATATGGCAATGACTCTATATCCCCGACTGTTCCACCAATTTCGGTAATCACAACATCATGTTCATTACCATTACCCAATAGCAACATACGATCTTTAATTTCGTTTGTGATATGAGGGATCACTTGTACTGTTTTCCCCAAAAAATCACCTCGCCTTTCTTTCTCAATTACACTTTGATATATACGACCAGTGGTGACATTGTTTGACTGAGAGGTTTTTATATTGAGAAATCGTTCATAATGACCAAGATCCAAATCGGTCTCAGCACCATCCTCAGTCACGTAGCATTCCCCATGTTCATAGGGGTTAAGTGTTCCTGGATCAACATTGATATAGGGATCAAACTTTTGGATAGTTGTGCGTAAGCCTCGTGCTTGAAGCAATTTGGCAAGAGAAGCGGATATAATGCCTTTCCCCAATGATGAGGTAACTCCCCCAGTTACAAAAACATATTTGGCATTAGGCATTAAAAGCTGCTTTTTCTTGCTTCATTAACAAAAGTACAAAACCACCATGACAAATCAATTGGATTATTCATTTGTTAATTCTATGGTTTCGTATCCCTTATGTTGCAGTAAATACATCGCAGAATTTCTATGCCCTTTGGCTTCTTCCCGAAAGAGAAATTTGTTTTGAAGATATTGGGTTTCTCCCAGCAAAAACCCATCGATCAATTTTTTTCGTAATGCTGCTCTAAGGGTAAGATCAGTCATCAACTCATATCCTCGGATCGCTTCTTTAGTGGGTACAGTGCCATAAGCATCCCTATATCGATCATAGAAGCTTGTGAGTGCAACTGGATTGATATTAATTGTTTCTGCATAGGTAAAAGACAAATTACCAAGATGTGACTGATCGATATTTTCATCATCATAAGCCGATGAGCGGTCTAGTGTGAGCAGCCTTGTTTTCCTATTTTCATTTTGCTGGGCATTCAGCATCGAAACCATACTGATAATCAAATTGGTTTTTTTGGTTTCAAGAAAGACCCAATTTTCTTCCAAGTTGGAAGTCAGAGAGTCGATGAGCTCAGGCTTTACAAAATTGAATTCAGGATCAGGGTTAACAACTTCTGCCAAAGGAAACTGCTCTTTCAATCGATTTTGAACAGCTAAGTTTTCAGCATCAGCAACAATCACAACACAAGGATTTTCGGCATACTTGTCAAGTGAGTCGATGTATCGATGCATGCGTTCTCTGAGCAGTTTTCGATCAGTGAAACTATGCACCACATTTTTACGCATAGTCAAGGGCTTTGTTGTCAGTGGAGATACCAATGGAATATTCTTTCGTTCAAGTTTTGAACTGACAGTATTAAAATGTCTTGGGACAAAAGGCCCAACCACAAAATCGAATTTAGAAAAATCATTTGTATCAATAAGCTGATTGACCTTAAAGTTGTTGTTCTCTGTGTCATACACTGTAAAGTCGATCGTCAAGCCAAGTTCAATCAAGTCCTCCATGGCTAATCTTGCTCCTGCATAAAAATCCAACGAAATTGTTTGCAGGTTTCTGTTTTGTAAAATTTGATTTGTTTGTTCGATCGAATCAATTGGAACAGTGGGTAATCGAAAAGGTGCCATCAAAGCCACTTTCAATTTGTTTTGTCGGAATAAACTGTCACGCAGATTAAGCTTTTCAATAATAAGATTATCTTCGACTTTAAACTCCTGAGATTCACGCTTGGGGAGTCGTAGAATCATCCCAGCGATGAGTCCTTTTTCAGTGAGCTCAGGGTTGAGGGAAATAAACTCCTCCTCGCTTACGCCAAGCTTCATCTCAAGACGGTAGTATCCCTCTTTTGGCTTTACAGTGTAGTAGTTGTAATTGGGGTCAAAAGCCTTTGTTTCAATATCATTTTCTGGAATGATCAACTCTTGCCCTATCGATATCACTGCACCCATTTTGGGATTTGTTGCTTTGAGTTCGTCGAGGGTGATGCCATAGCTGTAGGCAACGCGCCAAGGGGTTTCTCCCTTGGCTACTGTATGTGTATTTACTTGAGGCTCTGGCTTTGGCGGTGGTGGTATTTCTTTGTAGCGTGGGATTTTGAGTTTCATCTTGCGCTTCAATCCGTCTTTTAGTTCAGGGTTGTAATGCAACAACTGCTGATCACTGATATCATATCGTTTTGTCAGACTAAAAATCGTATCGCCTTTTCGGGCTTTATGTATCAAAAAATGTGTCCTGTAGGATTCATCTGGGTCTTGTGCCTGAAGATTTGTAGTCATCAAACATAATATAAATCCAACAAAGATAAACGCAACCCTATTCCCACTCAATTGTGGCAGGCGGCTTAGAACTGATATCATAAACTACTCTATTGATTCCTTTCACTCGATTAATAATCTTATTGGATACATCCTGCAAAAAGGAGTATGGCAAATTTACCCAGTCTGCAGTCATTCCATCTGTTGATTCAACTGCTCGTAGCGCAACACATTTTTCATATGTTCTCTCGTCACCCATCACCCCAACACTATGCACTGGAAGTAAAATGGCCCCTGCTTGCCATACTTTATCATACAAGCCCTCTTGCTTTAGCCCATCAATAAAAATGGCATCGACTTCTTGCAAAATTTGAACTTTTTCAGCTGTGATATCCCCCAAAATTCGAATGGCTAAACCAGGGCCTGGAAAAGGATGACGTCCGAGCAATTCGGCAGATAAGCCTAGGGTTTTACCTACTCTCCTCACCTCATCTTTAAACAGCATCCGAAGTGGCTCAACAACTTTTAGCTTCATATAATTCGGTAAGCCTCCAACATTATGATGGGATTTTATTGTGGCTGAGGGTCCTTTCACAGAAATGGATTCAATCACATCAGGGTAAATCGTACCCTGTGCCAGCCAAGCGATGTTTTTCAGTTTTGTTGCTTCATCATCAAAAACATCAATAAAAACTTTTCCAATATGTTTACGCTTTTCCTCTGGCTCAGATACCCCTGCAAGTGCTGATAAAAAGCGATCACTTGAATCAACCCCTTTTACGTTGAGACCTAGTCCTTCGTATTGGGTAAGTACATCAATAAATTCGTTTTTTCGCAATAACCCATTGTTGACAAAAATACAGTGGAGTTGAGGGCCTATGGCTTTGTGCAACAATATTGCAGCAACTGTAGAATCCACACCCCCAGAAAGACCCAACACAACATGATTATCTCCTATTTTCTCTTTCAGTGCTGCAATTGTCATTTCAGCAAAAGAGCTCGGCGTCCAGTCTGGAGTCAGAACAGCAATGGATATCAAAAAGTTTTGCAACAGCTGTTTGCCATCTGTTGTGTGATATACTTCTGGGTGAAACTGAATCCCATATGTTGTTTCCCCATCGATACGATATGCAGCAAACTGTACATCATCAGTACTTGCCAAACAAAGACCAGCATCAGGTAAGGATTTGATTGTATCACTATGACTCATCCACACTTGTGAGCCTTGAGAAATATTCTCAAATAATGGGTCATGAGTAATCGTCATGAGCTTGGCACGTCCATACTCTCTGGTGTCAGATGGTGCAACCTCTCCACCTCCAAAATGGGCAAGATATTGCGCCCCATAGCAAACCCCTAGCAGTGGTATTTTGCCTTTTATTTTTGACAGATCGGGGCGTGGAGCACCTTCAGATCGCACTGAAAATGGGGAACCTGATAGGATTACAGCATTAAAAGACTCGATCTGTTTTGGTAGCTTATTATAGGGGTGAATTTCACAGTAGATGTTCAACTCGCGAACACGTCGCGCGATAAGCTGTGTGTATTGGGAACCAAAGTCTAGGATTAAAACCTTGTTTTGCATGGTCAAAAATACGATTTATCACCATTATGTTTCAAATCAATCGCTTTTTTTATTTCGAAAAGCATAAGCAAACGAAATCCTTGTTAAATGGGTCGATATGTTTGATCAATGTGGGGATAAAATCATCTCCATATTGCAATATAAACGCTGCAAAATTAACCCTTCGTTCCTGCAAATCTCCCAAGGGAAATAGCTGTTGTTGCAATTCGGTGATGCGTTTGACGTGATCGGCTAGCTTTTTACGCTGAGCCTTTAGCAACCTTTTTTCAAGATTCTTTATACCTTTCGTTTGTTTTTTTTCTTGCGCTTTCACAGCTCCCAAAAATGAAGCATCCGTCTGTTTCGCCAAGTCATATAGATGCGCAAATTGATCGCCCAACTGCATTTTGAGAGAACTCAAATCTATCTCAATATTACTGATTTGACGCACCCGACGATTGATTAATTCATTGGAAGGTAAAAACAAATCAGCAGGCGATATTCCCAATGACTTGAGTTTTCGATGTTGCTTGTCTGAAACCAATAAAAGTGAAGAGCGCAATTTCAGCATAGGGATCGGAAGGTCAAAAGACGAAAATGCCTCGCAAAGCTGCAACCAATATGCAAGCTCTGAGCCACCACCTACATATACCAAATTGGGCAATACAACTTCTTGAAAAATTGGACGAAGTAGGGAGTTGGGCGAAAATCTCTCAGGATGTTTTTGAAGTGCTGCAACAAACTCTTTTTTGGTAAAAGACGTTGTTGTTTGAACAACATCATAACCATCATTTGTTTTGGTAATTCGTTGCCGACCAGACCCACCCATATAAAACAGATTTACATCTCTAGGGTTCACTTGTGGCTTCATCTTTTTTTGAAAAGCTTTTTCCAATCTTTTCATTATCGACTCACTGGCCGTTTGTATCACTTTCTCTTCACATTCTTTTTGAACATAAGTTGCAAACTGTTGCTTGAGTTGAGGATCATCACCATCAACAATGACCAAGCCATAACTTCCAAAAAGCTGATGAACCAAAAACCGAGTGGCGTCTGCCAAGTTTGAGTGCTTACAATAACTTTGCTCAAACAACTCTTGTAGTTCCTTTGCGTGGGGTCGTTTTCCCAAATGCCGCTTCCAAGTTTTTAGAACTAAATCAAGACCCTCAGTTGACATCCGACCAACCGGACCCTCACTTTCGTTAGGCCAGTGAATCGTTTGCCCCTCAACAGTAAAGTGGTTAATTTCTTCCAAATCATGATCTTCAGAAGCCATCCAAAATACCGGGACGTAGGTATTTCCGTCTTTCTGTGTGTTCCACTTCGCAGCAATTTGAATCACGTCTATGATTTTGTATAAAAAGAAAAGCGGCCCAGTGAATAAATTGAGTTGATGCCCAGTGGTGATCGTGAAGCTGTTTGGGGATCGCAAAGCATCGATTTGTGCTTTTGGTACATCCTGAATATGCTGATACTGTTGTGAGATTACATTGACTAGATTTTCTCTGTGCTGCGTTGTAAATCGGTCTTGCTGTTGTTTGATATGGGCTGAATCTGGTCGATTTTGAAATGGCCTATAAAAGCCATCGAGCAAAGGATCAGAATGGATCAAACGACTTGCCAAAAAAGGAAGTCGATTGGTAGTTTTATGAGGAATCCCATACTGTTGCATGCTGTAAAGATACGACACAGAAGTTGTCTGCGATAGGCTGTGTTTATCCACATCAGTCAAGTGAGGAGAAATGAATCCAGTAATGTATAAAAAAAGCCGATCTAAAGAATCGGCTTTTCGGTTTTGTTTTGGTTGAAAAATTATTCCTCGGTTGCTTTGGTAACTTCGAACGGCAGTTGAATCCTAACCTCACGATGTAAACGAATTTCAGCTTGTTGGTCACCCAACACCTTAACAGTTCCACCAGCAATTTTGATGCACTTTTTTTCGATCTCATGACCAGCATCTTTAAGAGCAGCACTCAAATCGGCATTATTGATCGATCCGAATAATTTATCAGTGCCTCCAGCTTTTGCAGCGATTTTGATATCCAAAGCCAATAACTTTTTCCCAAGTGCATTGGCGTCGTCAACCAACTTCTTTTCTTTGAATGCGCGTTGCTTAAGGTTTTCTGCTAATACTTTTTTTGCCGAAGGGGTCGCTAAAATTGCAAAGCCCTGTGGAATCAAAAAGTTTCGTCCATATCCGTTTTTGACCTGAACAACGTCGTCTTTAAAACCTAGGTTTTCTACGTCTTGTTTTAATATGAGTTCCATTGTTTATTATTTTAAAAGGTCAGCAACATAAGGCATTAGTGCCAAGTGACGTGAACGCTTGATGGCAACTGATAACTTTCGCTGATATTTGAGCGAAGTGCCTGTAAGCCTTCTTGGTAAAATTTTACCTTGTTCATTGACAAACTTCAATAAAAAGTCTGGGTCTTTGTAGTCGATATACTTGATCCCATACTTTTTGAAGCGGCAATACTTTTTTGCTTCATTTGTTTCAATGTCTAGTGGTGTTAGGTAACGTACTTCTCCTTGTTTACCACTTTTACTCGCTTGTTCTAATGATGCCATGCGTTATACATTTGCTGTTAATCGTTCTCTTCGTTTTACGGCCCATGCTTCAGCATGTTTGTCTAGCTTGACCGTGAGATAGCGCATCACGCGCTCATCGCGTCTAAATTCCAGTTCTAAAGCATTGACAACTTCAGGAGCGACTTTAAAGTCAAAAAGATGGTAGAAACCACTTTTCTTGTTTTGGATGGTATAGGCAAACTTTTTTAAGCCCCAATCCTCCTGATCAACAAGGTCACCTCCATTTGAAGTGATGATATCAGCATACTTTTGAACTGCTTCCTTTACCTGATCTTCAGATAAAACGGGATTTAAAATGAAAACAGTTTCGTAATGATTCATATTTATAAATTGGGCAGCGAAATTATTACTTTTGTTTATCAATTCCAATCCTTTTTTAATTTTTTACCTGAAATGCAGTTGTGAAAAAGTACAACGATCTTACAGATTTTCACTGCTCTCCTACATCGCATCAACGTCAACCATTAGTTTTACAGATCGGAAGTTAGGTATTTGATCAAACCTTTTGATGATTCGGTTGAGCTGCTCTTTAGCTGATGCAGCAGATTGATTGGCAGGTAGCTTGAGCAATACCTGCATCAAAAATTGGTTGCGTATCCGACCTATTGGAGGCGACTGTGGCCCCAAAACCATTAAAAACTGATTCCTCAGCGCTTGTGTAAACCAGTCTGCTGACTGCTGTAGCGTTGCAAAATTCCTATGCTTGAGTTCAAAACGAATCAGACGAACAAATGGTGGGTATGAAAACTCTTTTCGCTGCTTGCATTGGGTTGAAAACATACTTTCATAATCGTATTTCTGTAGTTGTTGAAGGATTTGATGTTTACTGTCATAGGTCTGAATTAGTACGGTACCCTGACGATCTTTTCGACCTGTCCGCCCTGAAACTTGTAACAAAATCTGGAACGCTCGTTCGTGTGCTCGGAAGTCCTGAAAATTGAGTAATGAGTCTGCCAAAACAACACCAACAAGCGTAACTTTATTAAAATCCAATCCCTTTGTCAGCATCTGCGTACCAATCAAGATATCCAATTCATGCTGCTCAAAACGCTGAATTAAATCTCTGTGTCCATGCTTTCCTTTGGTCGTGTCAGAATCCATTCGTGCAATGCGAGCTTCGGGGAACAAGTCCTTTATTTCAGTTTCGATTTGTTGGGTTCCAAGACCCATCGGCCTTGGATGGGCTGTGCCACATGCTACACAATGTACATGACTCAAAACTGCATATCCACAGTAATGGCATTTGAGTTTCTCATTGTGTTTGTGATAGGTTAAACTCACATCACAATTGGGGCATTGAGGTACATGACCACAAGATGTACAGTTCACAAAAGAAGAAAATCCTCGTCTGTTTTGAAACAATATCACCTGCTCTTTTGCCTCTAAAGTTTTTGATATCGCTTCGACCATTGCCTCCGAAAAGTGACCTCTCATCTGCTTTTTTTTATGAAAAACCTTTAGGTCGATAACTTCAATTGTTGGCATCGAAAAACCTTTATATCTCTTTTTTATTTCGACAAGTGAGTATTTTCCGATATAACTATTATGGGTGGACTCGATCGATGGCGAAGCAGATCCCATCACAATTTTGGCGTGATGCAAGCCAGCAAGTACTACAGCCACATCCCTCGCATGATAACGAGGATTCGATTCAAACTGTTTGTACGCCACTTCATGCGATTCATCAACGATGATAAGCCCAAGATTCGAAAATGGCAACAGCACTGCCGATCGAGCACCAACGATCAATTGTGCACTGGGGTGTTGTTGCACCACCTTGTTCCAAACCTCAGCACGTTCGCTGGGTGTGTAACGAGAGTGATACACAGACATACTTTGACCAAAATGAACATATAGACGCTTGATAATTTGTGTTGTCAATGCGATTTCTGGCAGTAGAAAAAGAACTTGTTTTCTCTTGTCGATCATCTCCTGCACAAGATGAATGTACACTTCCGTTTTTCCCGACGCTGTGACGCCATGCAATAAAATACGATTCGTTTCATTGGCACCATCTCGAATCGATTGCAATGCTTTTTTTTGGGGATCTGTAAGCACTTGGGGAGGTGTTTCGGGTGCTGTTTTGACTGCCAAGCGATCGACAACTACTGACTGTTGACACAACACACCATTTTTGATAAGTGTTTTGACAGAAGATGGAGATACACCTGAAATTTTTAAAAATGATGATTTTTGAACAGGTGATATTTGTTGCATAAACTGCAATAGCGTTTCTCGTTGTTTGGGAGAACGAACCACATCATTCAAAAGGGCTTGAAGGTTCTCATCCTCTTTATACTTGGGAGAAAGCACCAACTGTTGTTCTTGCTTGGATTTGAATTTTGTATATACCTCCTCACGTACTTGAATCAAGTCATGACTGAGCAACTCTTGGGCGAGTTTATAGGTGTTTTTAGACAGTTCTAGTTTGACAGTTTGTGAGAGGGTAAGATTTCCATATTCTTGTAAGGAAGCAAGAAGTTGTTCGGCATTAGCACTCAGCTTGACTTCTGGTGAAGGAAGTTTATGAAAGTGAAGTTCTGTCTCGCTTTCAAGCAATAGAATACTGGGCATGGCAGCACGATAAACACTGCCAAAGGGACTCATATAATAGGTTGAAATCCACTCCCACAGCTCGATTTGTTTTTGGCTAACGATGGGGGTTTGATCGATGATATACTCAATTGACTTTGCTTCATAAGCAGGGATAGTTGTATGGGTCCTATAACTTAAAGCAGCGTATTTTTTTTTGTTACCAAAGGGGACAACAATTCGAATACCAGGCTGAATAAAATTGTATTCTTCTTCTGTTACAGCATATGTAAATAGTTTTGGGATTGGCAACGGCAAAATCAAATCAACAAAAAATGGCATATGATTTCTAGTGTTTTAAAAATTGACTTTTATGTCCATTTGTGATTGCAAAATTTCCCAAAACAAAGAGGATATGAATAGCGAAAGTAAGAAATTTCTACTTCGTCAACAGCTAAATGGTTGTATCTTTATCACATGAAAATAAAATGTGTCGTCATTGGAAAAACAGTAGGTACATATGGTCTTGAAGAAGTACAAACCTATGTAAAACGCATCCAACATTTCATGCCTTTTGAGTTCATTGAACTCAAAGAAATCAAACACAACAAACACAATTTAGAAAATGCACTGTTGACTGAGGAGAAAAGTATTGTAAAGCATGTCAGTAGTCGAGATGCTTTGATTCTTTTTAGTGAAAAAGGAAAGCAAATGGACTCAAAAGCTTTTGCTCAATTTATCTCCAAACAGACGATGTTACAGAGCGGGGCGCTAGTGTTTTGTCTTGGAGGCGCCTATGGGTTTAGCGAATCTTTACTCAAGTGTGCAAAAGGGATGGTCTCACTCTCCCCCATGACTTTCCCTCACCAACTTGCCAGAGTGATTGCCCTTGAACAGCTCTACCGAGCTTGTACGATCATCAATCATCATCCCTATCATCACGAATGAAAAAGCTAATTCTTGCCACACACAACGAACATAAAGCCGAGGAGTTTAAGCAAATTCTACATCAGTTTAGTGTACAAACACTCGTAAACCTCAACTATGATCAGGAGATTGCTGAAACAGCATCAGACTTGGAAGGAAATTCGCTACTAAAGGCCGATACAATTTTTAGGCAGTATGGCCATATTGTAGTTTCGGATGATAGTGGTCTTGAGGTTCAGGCATTGAATGGTGCGCCAGGTGTGTACTCGGCTCGTTATGCTGGCGAGCAAAAAGATGATCAGCAAAACAGTGAAAAACTACTTTATGAACTCAAAGGAATCACAAACAGAAATGCACAATTTAGAACAGTTATCACGTTGATGAGTTCTCACGACACTCTTCAATTTGAAGGTATTGTTGAAGGTGCAATTGCACATGAACCCAAAGGCTTCAAGGGCTTTGGTTATGACCCTGTTTTTATCCCAAATGGATATCAAAAAACATTTGCAGAACTGACATCAAATGAAAAAAATAAAATCAGTCATAGAGCCAATGCGATAGAAAAATTGGTTGCCTTTCTAGAAAAAAATCCAACTTTTTGTTAAAGTTTAGTGAAAAATATATGGTCATAGCTTTGAAACAACTTAGTTTGCACAATAGAAAAAATGACTAGACATTTTTTTTTATTGGTTTTACTTTTGGGTTGGTGTACAAAATCGGCAGCACAAGAAGTGATTGGGGTTGTCAAAAATGCTTCTGATGACAAGCCAATTCCAACTGTTCATGTGTTAAATCTAAACAAGGTTTTGATGAGTATTACAGATGCCAATGGTGTTTTTACGATAGATGCCGAAATCAATGATACTTTATATCTATCCTATCTGGGGTTTAAGTCGATTAAAATTACTGTTACAAACGACCTGATTAAATTTCCAAAAACAGAGTTCAAATTGACAGCACTAGCACTGGCACTCGAAGAAGTCATCGTTCGCCCCTATCAGTTGACAGGCTACCTTGAAATTGATGCCAAAAATGTTCCCATCAATCGCAATCAGCGCTATAGTATCCCTGGGCTGCCGACTGGTGGATACGAGGCTGGGAGTCGAGGGCCATCGGCTTTTTCAAGGGTTGTGGGATCAATTTTCAATCCTTTTGACTATTTGTATAAACTTTTTGGCAAAAAACCCAATGAATTGCGAAAACTCAAAAAAATGAGAGAAAACAACCTTCTGCGTGACTTGCTTTCTGTAAAATATGATCGTGAAACCCTGCAAGAGTTTTTGCAATTGGAAATCAATGATATTGATGAAATATTACGAAACTGTAACTTCTCTGAGAGTTTTATTCGTACAGCCAATGATCTGCAGATATTAGAAGCGATCAGTGGTTGCTATGAAGAATACAAGGTTTTAAGTCGTAGATAAATCCATAAAGTAGTACATTTGCATCGAAATTACGTGCATGCTGCTCAACACACTAAACGCCATTTCGCCAATCGACGGACGCTATCGCGGCAAAACAAAACCACTGCATGCATTTTTCTCGGAACAAGCACTCATCAAATATCGCGTTCAAGTAGAGGTTGAATACTTTATTGCGCTTTGCACCCATCCCATTCCTCAACTCGAATCGTTTCAACATTCACTTTTTGAGGATTTACGATCGCTTTACAAGCACTTTTCAACTGAGGACGCCAAAGCGATAAAAGACATTGAGAAAACAACCAATCACGATGTGAAAGCAGTAGAGTACTTTCTAAAAAATGAGTTCGATAGGTTGGGTATAGGAGCATACAAAGAGTTCATCCATTTTGGGTTGACCTCCCAAGACGTAAACAACACTGCAGTACCATTGTCAGTTAAAGATGCAATAGAAACCGTGGTGCTACCACAAATCGAGAATACGATTTCAACGTTAGACGAAATGTCTTCTAGTTATCAAAACACAGCTATGCTGGCGCGAACCCATGGTCAGGCTGCTTCACCAACACGATTGGGAAAAGAAATTCAGGTGTTTAGCGAACGAGTCAAACAACAAATGAGTCTTTTGCATCAAATACCGCATGCTGCAAAATTTGGAGGTGCTACTGGAAATTTTAATGCACATCAGATTGCTTATCCCAACATTGATTGGCGTTCTTTTGGTGAAAACTTTGTTGTGAAAACCTTAGGTCTTCATCACTCTTTTCCAACAACACAGATTGAGCATTACGATCACTTGGCTGCCTTGTGTGATGCCTTTTCAAGAATCAACACCATTTTGATTGATCTGAATCGGGACTTTTGGACTTATATTTCCATGGACTATTTCAAACAAAAAATCAATGACAATGAGGTTGGTTCGTCTGCGATGCCGCATAAAGTCAACCCTATTGATTTTGAAAATGCAGAAGGGAACTTGGGGATTGCCAATGCTGTCTTTTCATTTCTATCCTCAAAGCTACCCATTTCCCGACTCCAACGAGACCTGACAGACAGTACTGTTCTTCGCAACATTGGTGTTCCATTTAGTCATATGCTGATTGCTCTTGCATCTCTGCATAAAGGGCTTGGCAAATTGGAAGTGAATGAAACTGCCATCGATGAGAATCTCAATAAGAATTGGGCTGTGGTTGCTGAAGCCATACAAACCATCCTTCGACGAGAAGGTTTTCCTAAGCCCTACGAGGCACTAAAAGGACTGACAAGAACCAATAGCGAAATCACCAAAGAAAGTATCCAGCAATTTATCAACGAATTAGATATCAGTGATGAACTCAAAGCAGAGCTGCTTCAGATTAGCCCTCAAAACTACACAGGAATTTAGGGGTTAGATTTTTACCTAGCTTTTTAATTTATTGAGCTCTTCCCCTGCTGGGATATCAAGTTTTTGTACCAATGAAGCGATTCTCTCCAAATCAATTTTTCCATCGATATACATCAATACAGTTTGATTACGATCATCTAGGGCAGCATTGTCATTGTCCTCTTGTGCCAGCATCACAAGTTGGTCCACAATGTTCTCCTCTTCAGAGAGTGCTGCATAAAAATACACAGGTGTTTGGTCCTCACGAAATTGCATCAACTCAGTAAGTTGGTTCGCTTTTGCATACTCTTGTGTCCAGTCTGAAAAGTCGTCAAAGATTGTAGGCTCATCGGTTCGCAAGAGTTTAAAAGTATTGATTTGAGAAATCAACTCTAAAAACTCCTTTGCTTCAGGGTCTGAATCATCGATATTGAGCTTGGCAAGCATCGAAAACATCTGTGGACTAATTGATACATAGGTAACTCTTTCATTGGATTTGTAGGTCTCAAAAACAGATTGTGCCATCATCATCGGTGCAATCATTAAAAATAAAAAGGTTTTTTTCATGTACTAGAGAATAAGGTTATTTTACGAAAATACAATAAAGATTTTGATCGCTCCCTCTGCTGAAAATGAATTTGAGATAAAATCATTACATTGCATCTTCTGCGTATTTTACAGATACAATTTATGCGTTATTTATTCTTATCTGGGCTTCTTTTAATAACCTTTATTTCATGCAAAGACGAAGATGATAGCATCTCGTTTCGTGAGTATGACTTTGAAATTGAGGACTTTATTTATGAAGCATTAAATACATATTACTATTGGCAAGATACAGTCCCCGATTTGGCTGATGATCGTTTTAGCTCACAAAAATCATATGCATCGTTTTTATCTCAGTCCACTGGAAATCAAGAGCAATTGTTTGAATCGCTACTATATGACAATGATCGGTTTAGTTGGATAGTGAGTGATTACACAGCTCTCGACAAACAGTTGAGTCGTATTTATAAAACAAGTGGGATGATGATTGGGTTGGCAACAATTGGAAATTCAGATGACTTGATTGCCTATATTCGTTATGTATTGCCTGGTTCTGATGCAGCTACAAAAAACATAAAACGAGGAGATGTTTTTCTGAGTGTCAACAACGAGCAGTTGACGATTAACAATTACACTGAATTGCTGAGTAGTGAGGAAGAATCCTTTAGCATTCAACTCGCCGAAATCAATGGAGGATTTGTAAACCCAATATCCAAAAGCATCGATTTGGTTAAAGCAGAGATACAAGAAAATCCAATCCATATAATGAAGGTAATAGAGCTAAACAACAAAAAAATTGGGTATTTGATGTACAATGCGTTCGTAGCTGATTTTGATGCAGAACTCCTAAATGTTCTGGCTGGATTTCAAACCCAAGGCGTAAGTGATTTCATTATCGATTTGCGTTATAATCGTGGTGGACGGACCAGCTCATCGATCAAACTTGCAAGTATGATTACTGGTCAATTTTCAGGGGAATTATTTGCCCAAACAAAACATAATGACAAACTTTCTTCATGGAATGAAAGCCAAGTATTTGAATCGAATCCAGTTCAATTGGGAATGACTCAATTGTATGTTATAAGTTCTTCCAGTACTGCATCGGCAAGCGAACTCCTAATCAATGGCCTATCACCCTATATTGATGTGATACTCGTTGGAGATCACACAACAGGAAAGAATGTTGGCTCTTACACTATCTATGACTGGATTGACAACAATGGGACTATCAACCCTCGACATACTTGGGCAATGCAGCCAATCACATTTAAAATTTCCAATGCCGACGGGTTTGCAGACTTTGAAGATGGCCTTCAAGCAGATCATATTCTAAGAGAAGATATTGCTAATTTAGGGTCCCTTGGAGAGATCGATGAACCCCTTTTAGAAAAAACCCTAGAAATCATGGGTGCACTCCCAACGAGGTTAGAAAAGAAAGCGATTGACACAGATAACATTCATTTCAAACAATTTACTCCTTTGCAAAAAGCAGTTATGCATTTCGACATCCCAACTAAAATACATACGATACGCCAATCGAAAGATTTCTACCTCGAGTAGTGTATCCTCTTACTTCCTCATAGTCAGCGTTAAACATATTTTCGATCGAGCCAAATAGTGACATCCCAGATTGGGAAAGTTGATGTGAAATCCTAAAATCCAATAACCAATAAGATGAAAGCTTTACCAATCCTTGCCCAGCCAAGTCATCGCGATCACCAACAAATTGAATGTTGGCGAGCAATTGTGTCTTTGCCTTTACATCATAACGCAAATTTGCATTCATCTTATGTTTGGGAATACGCAAGCCCTCCCCTTCCTCATGCTGGGTGTATGTGTAATTGGTCTGCACACGAAGCTTATCGGAGAATGGATATTCCAATAAAAATTCTAAGCCATAAACACTAAAATCTCTCGCATCGTTTACATAACGATAGGTACTTAAGTCATAGGCAACAAAATCCTTATGATCTCTATTGAAATAGGCAAATTGGATCTGCCCATCATTTTTGAACAGTACAGAACCCCCTATTTCAAAACTTTGATTGGTTTCAGGTTGTAAGGCTTCATTTCCTGCGTATAAATCAAATAATTTATAAAGCGAAGGAGTAATGAAAGCAGTACTTAGATTGGCATAAAAACGAAGATCAAAGGAATTCAACGCAAAGTTTAATGAGGGATTGATATGATAAGTCAAATGTGATCCGTAGGTGCTGTGCTCACTCAAACGTGCGCCAGCTTGCGCCTCCAATCGACTGTTACTATCGTATAGCACATTGACAAAATAGTCCATGAAATCCATGTTTACTGTATCGATGAATTTGGCTTCTTGTTTTTTATAATTCACCCCAGCCAACCCCCTCAACTGAGGAGATAAATTGGTAGAAAAAATACCCTCTAAATCAGTGACATCTCCTTCAAAATACATGGGAAATGATGAATCAAAGTCACGACTGTTTGATGACCAAGATACTCGCCCATTGAATGAACTGGAACTACCCATCCATTTGGGTTGAATGATGATGCGTTGGCTTTCGCTTGTAAATGTATTATCTGCATCCATCAATGAAGGGAAACTATCATCGTATTGGGAGGAAAAATAGTTGTGATTAAAAAAGGCGTCAACAGAAAATTGAGGTAGCAATTGTAACTTATAACGCAAACCTAGATTTTGTTTTTTTG
>CAJXBR010000002.1 GCA_913051755.1 uncultured Flavobacteriaceae bacterium | reverse complement strand
TAAATGTATCATCATATTCAATCTGAATACACTCTGCATGACCAGTTGTGCCTTGACATACCTCTCGATAGGAAGGGTTTTTGATTGTACCGCCACTATAACCGGGCTTGGTTGAAATCACACCATGAATACGGCTGTATATCGTCTCTGTACACCAAAAACATCCATTTGCCAATGTCGCATGTTGAATCATTTTGTTTAATAATATACTTACAAAGTTAAACAAAAAAAAAATGATTTTTCAAATGACAACAATGTGTATAACAGAACAAATTTGTAATTTTAACAGATGATTCGAGGTAAAAAACTATCCAAAAAATACGGAAATTTACAAGTGCTCAATAATGTTGACTTATCAGTCAAAGCGAAAGAAATTGTAGCGATTACTGGTCCATCTGGAGCAGGAAAAACAACCCTTCTCAACATCTTGGGAACACTCGATACTGCTGATCGTCAGCCAAATACAGCATTGCAAATCGATGGGGTTAACTTGTTTGAGCTAAAAGGAAAAGCCTTGGCAAGGTTTCGAAATCAGCAGCTTGGTTTTGTGTTTCAATCACATCAACTACTACCAGAGTTCAGTGCCATTGAAAATGTTTGTATCCCTGCCATGATTGCCAAAACTCCCATGAAAAAAGCACAAAAAGAAGGTATGGAATTGCTCTCTTTTTTGGGTTTGAGCGATCGAGCAGATCACAAACCTGCCATGTTATCGGGGGGCGAACAGCAGCGTGTGGCTGTTGCCAGAGCACTCATCAATAAGCCAAAACTTCTTTTAGCTGATGAACCTAGTGGAAATCTTGACAGCAAAACTGCAGCACAGCTCCATGAGTTGTTTTTATCCCTTCGCGACAACTTTGACCAAACGATCGTATTGGTCACACACAACAAAGAACTTGCAGCACTTGGCGATCGAAGTCTGCAACTCGTCGATGGGCAATGGAGTTGACCACTGATGCGTTGCGCGACTTTCTCAATGAGAAGTCCCAACAGTACAACCACCCTGATTTTATTGCATCCGACCCCATACAGATTCCCAAACAGTTTGACACCAAAGAAGACATTGAAATTGCTGGGTTTTTCTCTGCCATCATTGCTTGGGGTAATCGAGCGAGCATCATCAAGAGTGCGTCCAATATCATGCAGATATTGGGCGATCAACCCCATGATTATATCCTCAATTCCACTGCTGCCAACTGGGAGACCATCGACCAATTTGTGCATCGCACCTTTAATATTATCGACTTGCGCTATTGCTTAAAGGCCTTGCAGCATCTATACAGGCATCATGGTGGACTGCATGGCGCCCTGCGCCCAAAAGCAAACGAAGCATTTATGGATGATGCTATTGGGCGATTCAGAAGTCTTTTTTTTGAAATCAATCACCCCAAACGAACCACCAAACACATCGCCAACCCAGCCAAGGGTTCTGCTGCCAAACGAATTCATATGTTTTTGCGATGGATGGTAAGACAAGACAACAATGGGGTTGATTTTGGTTTATGGACTGACATCCCAAACTCAAAATTGTCATGCCCTTTGGACGTACATACAGGGAATATCGCTCGGAAATTGGGGTTACTCAAGCGCAAACAAAACGATCAAAAAGCAGTGAGAGAACTCGATGAACAATTAAGAATCCTTGACCCAAAAGACCCTGTTAAATATGATTTTGCTCTCTTTGGACTGGGGGTATTTGAAAAGTTTTAGCCCCTTTCGTTTAGGTTTTCTATCTTTGTATCAGTTTTAATCTTTTATCGAAATTTTTGGATGAATATACTTCTGAAGTCCGCAAAAATTATCGATCCTACCAGCAGCTTTCATGGCAATACTCTTGATATTCTCATTCGCAACGGTATCATTGACAATATCGGTAAGAATATTAGTGCTTCCAAAGCAAAAATCATTTCACATCAAAAACTCTGTATTTCGCCTGGATGGTTTGACAGCAGTGTGTCCTTTGGCGAACCTGGTTATGAAGAACGAGAAACCTTATCCCATGGACTTCAAGTCGCTGCTGCTTCCGGCTTTACGCACATTGGCTACAATACAAATACCAACCCCCTACCGATCTCCAAAGCAGACATATCTTTTTTGCTTAGAAGTGCTGCCGACACCCCAACAAGCCTACACCCCAAAGCACATATCACAGTGCAAGACAACGCACAACAACTCGCCGAATTGCACGACTTATCAGCTGCAGGTGCTGTGAGTTTTAGCAATCATAAAAAATCAATTGACAACCCACATTTACTCCTCCTTGCCTTGCAATATTCACGTGGATTTACAGCATTGGTAGAATCCTTTCCCTTAGACCCTCAACTGGCAGCAAATGGGGTGATGAACGAAGGTAAAATGAGCACTTCACTTGGACTGACAGGAATTCCCAACCTCGCCGAAGAGATTCGTATCAAAAGAGACTTGGCGATTGTAAGCTATACTGGTGGTCGCCTGCATATCCCAACCCTTTCGACTCTAGAAGGCGTGGCGCTGATTCGTCAAGCAAAAAGAGACAAACTAGATGTGAGTTGCAGTGTTGCCATTCACAATCTTGTGATGACAGACGATGAGCTCGATGGCTTTGACACACGCTACAAGCTAATGCCACCAT
This sequence comes from uncultured Flavobacteriaceae bacterium, assembly GCA_913051755.1. Next base: position 60,754 of record CAJXBR010000002.1, on the reverse strand, counting down.
TGCGAGAGAGTAAAGATCAAAAAGCACTCCTCAAAGGTCTAAAAGATGGCACGATCGATATGGTGACCTCCGACCACCAACCCATAAATATTGAACATAAAAAAGTAGAGTTCGAACATGCTGCCTATGGTAGTCTAGGGCTTGAAACTACTTTTGCCAGCTTGTGTCAGTTGTTTGGCGCAGAAGACGCTGCCTTGATGCTTACTAAAGGAAAAGAGCGATTTGGCGTCGCACAGGCATCAATTACTGTTGGCGAACAAGCCGATATGACCCTCTTTAGCCCTGACGGTACAACAACTGTTACTAAAGAATCCATTCGATCGAGTGTGAATAACAGTGCCTATTTAGGTAAAGAGATGAAGGGTACTGTCCTTGGGGTTATCCACAACAACCTCCACTTTCAAAATCAATATTGATTGGCTTTACTTGACTATATCGTTCGCCAACCCAAAAACATTACGCAAGACAAACCACCTTTGCTGTTGTTGTTGCATGGCTACGGTAGCAATGAAAACGATTTATTTTCTTTTACTGATCATTTACATCCCAGTTTGCTGATCGTTTCGTTGCGTGCACCACATGCATTGCCAATGATGGGTTTTGCATGGTATAGCATCCATTTTGACGCTGAACAGGGCAAATGGTCTGACGATGAAGAAGCCATTGCCTCACGTGAGTTGGTGCTGCAGTTTTTGGACGAACTGCAACAAACACATTCGTATGACCCAATAAAAGTACATCTGTTGGGGTTTAGCCAAGGTGCCATTTTGAGCTATGCACTCGGGCTGACCTATCCCAAGCGTTTTGCCAGTGTGATTGCTTTGAGTGGTTATCTCAATGAAAACATCTCACAACTCCCCAAACCAGCTGAAGCGCCAACGCTTTACGCTGCCCATGGCACTCTTGATGAAGTGGTACCTTTTGACTGGGGACAGCAATCGGCATTACAACTCAAACAAAAAGGGTTTGACATACAGTTTGACATGTTTCCTGTTGGACATACTATTGGGCAAGATGGTTTTTATCAACTTTTGGAGTGGCAAAATGCCAAGCTGGAAGAACCCTAATGTTCGACGGAAATTTGAACTTCATATAGTCCGATTTCAGTTTCAACCCATCCAAAAAAAACGATTATAAAAGAAAATGCTAATAGTAGGCGTGGGTTGTTCATGAAATCGGGGGGTTAATGACTACAAAATATAAACGAAATCGTGAGGCGATTTATTGCCATCAACAAATCGTTTAGGGATACATCACATGATTGAGCAATCGTAAACGTGCTTGTTTGTTGATGTTAATCTCATATTGAAAAAGTGCATCACCCCACTGAATTCCGTCGGAAAAGTCTGCCAATAACCACTGATGGTTTACGATGCTAATTTTATTTACGATCCAACCCTTTCCGATAGAGGAGAGCAATGGGTTGCCATTGGGTGCATCGTTTTGTTCGAGCAAATAGGCCTCCAAAAGCAATTGCAAATCTACGGGACTGAGGTTTGGATAAGCTTGTTGTGCATCACGATTGAGCATCAACGAAAAATAAGCATGTTCGGTCTGATCTGTGACGAGCTGCGCAATAGAATCCTTGAGTTTTTCCATGCGATTTGTCATCCGTTCTTGACTGGCTGCAAAGGCCTCTGTCTTGTTCAAATCACTAACAAATAGATACAGGGCAATCAATGATATAAATATTAGAAGGTATTGGATGATTTTGTTTTGCATCAGATGGTAATTGAGAGATTATCGTATGCCAAATGTACGCTTTTCGGAAGTTTTTGCTGCACTTCTGCATGAAATCCTAGGTGATGACTGATGTGTGTGAAATAGGTCTTTTTGGCACCGATTTTCTGCGCTAAGTCAATCGCCTCTACCAAGTTGAGGTGCGAGTGATGTGGGTCTTCTCGCAAGGCGTTAAGCACCAATACATTAAGTCCAGTGAGCTTTTGGCGCTCGTCATCAGCAATCGTTTTAATATCAGTCAAATAGGCAAAAGACCCTATGCGATACCCCAAAACAGTCAAGTGATGATGTTTCCCCACCACAGGGATGATACTTTGTTGGCAGAGCTCAAATGTGGTTGTTGGATTAACAGGGTGAGCCTTTACAGCAGGCGCACTGGGATATTTGTCAGCACTGTTCAAAATATACCCAAACCGTTGGGTGAGGTTTTCAATCACTCGATCCAATGCATAAATAGCGATGTTGCCTTGTCGAAAGAAAAAAGGTCGTATATCGTCGAGGCCAGCAGTGTGATCAGCATGCTCATGTGTAAACAGTATTGCATCGAGTCGATCGATGCTGTTACGAAGCATTTGCTGTCGAAAATCAGGTCCACAATCAATCACAATCGAAAAGTTGTCCCATTGCACCAAAGCAGAAGTGCGTAGGCGTTCGTCACGAGGGTCATCACTGTGGCAAACAGGGTGGTCGCTACCAATGATGGGGATGCCTTGTGAAGTGCCAGTGCCGAGGAAAGTGATTTTCAAAATTTTTTTTTGTAAAGATATCAATTCAAACTTACTTTTTTACCTTTGTCAAAACCACTATTTATGCCTGTTTCGCTACTCGGCGACCAACCTTTCGAAAACACACCCTCTCTAGAGGCGAAAGCATTACGCATCAACCTAAATGAAAATATCTATGGGACATTTGCAGAGATTGGTGCTGGACAAGAAGTGGTTCGTCATTTCTTTCGATGTGGTGGGGCATCAGGTACCATTGCCAAAACAATGAGTGCCTATGACAAAAACTTTAGCGATGCCATTTATGGCAAAGGAAAGAGCTATGTTTCAGAAGAGCGACTTAATAAAATGCTCGACCTGGAGATCAAACACTTGGAGAAAAGAATTTCTGATGAAGATCGATCAAAGAAGATATTTTTTACATATGCCAATACAGTAACTACAATCGATTTTGCCAAAAAGTTTAAAGGCCATGGATGGATGGGGATCAAGTTCCAAACAGACCCCAATGGCCCCTACTCCATGATCAGCACCCACTTACGCTTTCACGAAATAGATGCGCGTTCTCAACAGGAATCTGTTGGGGTGGTTGGTGTTAATCTTATCTATGGCGCATTCTATCAGCACGATCGCCCACGTAAAATGCTGCGTTATCTTTTCGATCACATCGACAAAACTGCCATTGAAATCGATACCATTAATTTCACAGGCCCACTGTTTGATGATATCGATAATCGAATCCTAAGTCTAGAACTGGTCAAAAATGGCATGACCGAAGCAGTAATGTTTAGCCCTGATGGAAACAATCTACTCCCAGCTCGAGTGCTTTACAAAAAGAATATCCTCGCCATCAGAGGTAGCTTTCGCCCTGTAACAAATGTAAATATGGATATGTTTATAAGCTCCTCAGAGATGTTCTACAAAGACAAAGATGTAAAGGAGGAAAATACAATGACTATCTTCGAAATTACCCTCTCAAATTTGATGGCAAATAGCACTGGTTTCATCGATGAACAGGACTTTATGGATCGCGCCAAACTACTGTGCGCAATGGGGCAAACAGTGATGATTTCCAATTTTAAAGAGTACTATCGACTAGTGGAGTATTTTTCAAATTACACCACCAAAAAAATAAGATTGAGTATGGGCGTGAGTAATCTGATTGAAATTTTTGATGAAAAATACTATCGAAATCTCAGTGGAGGGATATTGGAAGCCTTTGGAAAATTGTTTTTTAAAAATATGCTGGTTTACCTCTACCCCATGATTGACGAAATAACAGGTGAGATCGTTGATAGCACCAACTTACGTGTGTCTGCTAAAGTGAAAGAACTCTATAAATTCTTTGCCTACAACAAGAAAGTGGTTGATATATCGGACTACAATAAAGACTATCTCAACATCTATTCCAAAGAAGTGCTTTCACTTATCAACAAAGGAAAAAAAGGCTGGGAAACTATGCTACCAAAGAAAGCCACAGAACTCATCAAAGAGAAACAGCTGTTTGGCTACCAAAAATAAATTTCAAAGCTCTGAGCTACCCTTCTAATATCTGAGCAGCGTGTTCTTTTGTTTTGACCTTGTCAATCACACGTTCAACCACGCCTTGCTCATCCAAAATAAAGGTTGTTCGAAGTATGCCCTCATACTCTTTTCCACGAAATTTTTTAGGCCCCCAAACGCCAAACCCATTGATCAACTCCTTGTCAATATCCGCCAAAAGAGGATATGGAAATGAAAATTTCATTGCGAATTTTGCCTGTGCTGTAACTGTGTCAGCACTAACACCGAGAATGGAATAACCGGCCTTTGTCAAATCGGAATAATGATCTCGCAAATCACATGCTTCGAGAGTACAGCCAGGTGTGTTGGCCTTTGGATAAAAGAAAATAACCACTTTTTTTCCGGCATAATCATAGAGTGAAACTGTATTTCCGTCGTGGTCCTGAACAGAAAAATCAGGGGCTTTCATACCAACTTGTAACATAGCAATATTTTTAGATTAGTTTTGTAAAAATACAAAATATGAACAAAGCAGAAAAGGTTGCATTTGTTATAAAAACACTGGATGAATTATATCCAGAAATTCCTATTCCCCTCGATCACAAAGACCCATATACCTTGCTGATTGCAGTTCTACTGTCAGCACAAAGTACAGATGTACGCGTCAACCTGACAACCCCTCACCTCTTTGCAAAAGCAGATAACCCCTATGATATGGTCAAGTTGTCTGTTGATGAAATCCGAAACATCATCAAGCCTGTTGGTTTATCACCCCAAAAAGCCAAAGGAATCCATGGGCTTTCACAAATGCTGATTGAGAAATATGAAGGGTTTGTGCCTGCCGATTTTGAAGCTTTAGAGTCGTTTCCAGCAGTTGGTCATAAGACTGCCAGCGTGGTGATGTCACAAGCGTTTGGGGTTCCTGCTTTCCCTGTTGATACCCACATTCATCGGCTATTGTTCAGATGGGGGTTGAGCACTGGAAAGAATGTAACGCGAAGCGAAAAAGACGCCAAAAGACTGTTCCCAAAAGAACGATGGAATGACCTCCATCTTCAAATTATTTGGTATGGGCGTGAGTACTGTCCAGCTAGAGGTTGGGACTTGTCCAAAGACATCATCACCTCAACCATCGGGCGAGCAAGCGTACTGAAGGCATACAACAAACGCAGTTCTAATTCAAAAAGCGCTCGAAAATAATTCCGCCATCGGTTTCATCAAAACAAAAAGAAGCAGCAAAAGCCTTGATAAAAGCAATCGTTTCTTTCTTGGGTTGATTATAGATAGTAGAGGGTGCAATGTAGATTTTCTCCATATAAATATTTGTAGAGAAAACGACTGCTGTTGCTAAATTATTGTGTAAAGATCAAATTTCGTTCTTCAATCAATTTTCGCAAGTTGAGGATGGCATAACGCATCCTGCCCAAGGCAGTGTTGATGCTCACACCTGTTTGTTTACCAATATCTTTAAAACTCATTTCCTGAAACAGTCGCATACGCAACACCTCTTTTTGGGTTTTTGGCAATTCATCAATCAAAACAGACAAGTCATTGTGGATTTGTGTTTCAATCATAAGAGCCTCAATGCTACTGCTTTGTTCGATCAATAGATCCAAAACATCTAAATCTTCATGTTTTGACTCATGCTTGGGAAGTCGGCTGACTTTTCGAAAGTGATCCATGATAATGTTGTGCGCTATGCGCATTACCCAAGATAAAAAGCGATTTTCGTCTTTGTATTTACCAAGTCTTAGATTTTTAATCACTTTTACAAAAGTGTCTTGAAACACATCATCTGCGAGTTCAGCATCTTTAACTTTTGAAAAAATAAATCCATACACACGTTTTTGATAACGATCAACTAAGATTGAAAAGGCTTGACTATTACCAGATGTAAATTGGGTAATTAGGGTTGAATCTGAAAGGGACATAACATATTACGTTTTAAAAGGTTACAATAAAATTAAAAACGTATATGTTTAGTATGGGCAGAAGTATTTTTACAAATATATCAATTTATTCAAATAACAAAAATTATATTGATAGTGAACAATTTATAAGTATTTTTAACGATTATCCAAAAACATTTTATGGTTAAAAGCTAATTGCAATTGAAAAAAGAAAAAATGATCCGGGTCCGTGGTGCAAAAATGCACAACCTGAAAGATATAAATATTGATATTCCCAGTCGTAAACTGGTCGTGTTTACAGGGCTTTCTGGCTCTGGAAAGTCGAGTTTAGCCTTTGATACCCTCTATGCTGAGGGTCAACGTCGTTATGTGGAAAGTTTGTCATCCTATGCACGGCAGTTTTTGGGTCGTCTCGACAAACCTAAAGTGGATAAAATTGAGGGTCTTGCCCCTGCCATTGCAATCGAACAAAAAGTCAATAGCACCAACCCAAGGTCAACAGTCGGTACCACAACCGAAGTCTATGATTACCTAAAGCTGCTCTATGCACGCATTGGCAAAACCTACTCCCCCATTTCCAATGAAGTTGTTTCCAAAGACAGTGTGAGCGACATCCTCGATGATATCAAAACACACAAAGAAGGAACAAAAATGATTGTTTTATCCCCTGTTACAATCGATGAAAACCGGTCGATGGAACAGGTTCTAAATCTCTTTGAACAACAAGGCTATGCAAGAATTTTAGTCGATGGGCAGGTTGTTCGCATCAATGAGGAGAAAGACAATCCACCCTCTTCCTGCCACCTCGTTATAGACCGAGTGATTTTGAAAACAGATGAAGATGCATTGAGTCGCTTGGCAGATTCGTTGGAGACTGCTTTTTTTGAAGGTAAAGGGAACCTTCAACTCTTTTTCCCATATGATGACCTGTATAAAGATTTCTCAAATCAATTTGCAAGAGATGGTATGACATTTCTCGAGCCAACACCACATTTGTTTAGCTTCAATAACCCCTTGGGCGCATGCCCAGACTGCGAAGGATATGGCGACTTGATTGGGATTGATCACGATTTGGTGATCCCAAATACAGCACTGTCTATTTATGAAGATGCAGTTGCGCCTTGGCGCTCGTCGAGTGCTAGTCGCTATAAAAAGAAACTGATCGAAACTGCTCGTTTGTTTGATTTTCCAATCCATAAACCCTATTTCGAACTCACAGAAAAACACAAAAAACTGTTGTGGCAAGGCAACAAACAATTTAAAGGAATTGATGCGTTTTTTCAACGACTCGAAAAGAAAAGCTATAAGATTCAAAATCGTGTGATGTTGTCGCGATATAGAGGTCGCACAAGCTGTACAACTTGTGAGGGCAAACGACTTCGGAGAGACACACAATATGTCAAAATCAATGAAAAATCAATTGGGGATTTAGTTGATATGCCAGTACATGAATTGTTGAACTTTATGCAACAACTCAAGCTTAACAAGCAGGACCAACAGATCGCTGAACGATTGCTCACAGAAATCATAAGCCGGTTGGATTTTCTCTGTGAAGTTGGCTTGTCATACCTCACACTCAACCGAAAGTCAAACAGTTTGTCTGGAGGGGAGTCGCAACGAATCAATTTGGCAACCTCGCTTGGTAGCAGTTTGGTTGGGTCGATGTATATCCTCGACGAACCAAGCATTGGTCTACACCCCAAAGACACAAAACGATTGATTCGCATTTTGGAAAAACTACGTGACCTCGGCAATACTGTGATTGTTGTTGAGCATGATGAAGATATCATTCGTGCAGCAGATGAGATTGTGGATCTGGGTCCTGAGGCAGGTCTTTTTGGAGGTGAAATTGTTGTGCAAGGTGCATTGAACGATATTCTGCAATCCAATGGCCTCACTGCATCCTACCTTAATGGAAAGGAGATGATCGCCCAAAAAACAAATCCTATCAAAACATCAAAATACATCGAACTAAGAGGCGCACGTGAAAACAATTTAAAAAATATCGACGTTCGATTTCCGCTGCATTCCATCACTGCTGTAACAGGGGTTTCGGGTAGTGGGAAAAGCACCCTAATCAAAGGAATTCTCTGGCCCGCACTGCTGAGAGAAAAAAAAATCTTTACTGAAAAGCCAGGTCAACACAGTGGTATTGGTGGTGATCTAAACGATATCACTGCAATTGAGTACATCAGTCAAAACCCAATTGGCACCTCGTCGCGCTCCAACCCGATCACTTATATCAAAGCCTATGATATCATTCGAAAACTTTTTGCCGACCAACAAGCCTCAAAATTGGCTGGTTATTCAGCCAAGCATTTTTCGTTTAATGTCGATGGTGGTCGATGTGAAAGCTGCAAGGGAGAAGGTGAAGTTACAATCGAAATGCAGTTTATGGCTAATGTCAAATTGAAATGTGAAACTTGTGAAGGAAAACGCTTTAAACGAGAGGTACTAGAAGTTCGCTTTGCAGAGAAAAACATCTTTGATATTCTGTCGATGAGTGTTGACGAAGCACTTGCTTTTTTCAAAAAATACAACGAAAACAAAATTGTAAAAAAAATCCAATCACTAGCTGATGTTGGGATGGGGTATATTGCCCTAGGACAATCATCATCTACCCTTTCGGGTGGCGAAGCCCAACGAATCAAGTTGGCGAGTTTTCTAACCAAGGGGAGTCATAAGGGTAGTGTTTTGTTTCTCTTCGATGAACCAACCACTGGACTTCATTTCCACGATATTGGAAAGCTGCTGAAATCCTTTCGTCAACTCATTGATCTAGGGCATAGTATTATAGTTATTGAACACAACACGAGTCTGATCGAACACGTCGATCACATCATAGATTTGGGTCCAAATGGTGGGCAATTGGGTGGGGAACTACTGGCAACAGGAAGTCCTAAAGAAATCAATACCAATCGAAAGTCAAGCCTTTATAAAAAGTTATTTGATCACTCGATGTAGCAAGCGAATTAAGTCGTTGGAAAGCTTAAATTGGACAACAATCGTAAAGTAAAAAACTGACACCAATGCTGATGTCAAAACGATTTGAAGGATGGGCGATACTGTGAAGTCAAACGAATCAAAAACAACAAACAATATCCCAACAACAATTAGGGTTTTACACATATTCCACGAGAATGGATGCGCATTGATTTTATAATACAAATAAGCCATCTTTAGAAGGATAGAAGAGCCAATCACAACCAATGTTGCAAGTGCTGCACCATCGATTCCATAGGCAGGTATCCACAAGATGTTAAGCAGTGTAACCCCCAATGCCATGAGGATTGAAAATAAAAGTGTGATCTGATAAAATGAACTGTTTGAAATAATCGCACTTCCACAACCAAAAATCATCGTTAGGAGTTTTGCTAAGGAAATATATAAAACAACAGTAGTGGCTGTTTGATAGCCCACATCAGGTAACAAGGAGAATAAGGCTTCGCTGTTGAGATTCACCAACAAGAAAAACCAACCCGAAACTACAACCAGGTTGAGAGCACTTTTTTTATAAAGATTGTTGACTTCTTTTGGATTATTTTCATTCACTGCTGTTGCAACCAAGGGGTTCAAAATTTGCTGCATCGCACGTGCTGGCACTTCGACTAGTGTGGCAGCGAAAATTGCAATGGCATAAAAAGCTGTTTGCTTTATCTCTTGCAACTGAGGTATCATAAACTTATCGATGTCGATGATTAAACTCCCTGCAAATGCAGCCAGTAATATGGTAGCTGAATAGATTAAAATCGAACGAATATTTGAGGGAAAATGTAAACGAATACTAACTGGATAGTAATGATTTGCTAACAGAATCATCAACAACAAACGAATAAAATAGCCAATGACTAAGGTGATAATAAATTGATCAAATGACAGCTCGAAAAAGTACAAGGCAATCAAAAGGAGGAAGAGAAAAAATCTAGGGTAAATCTCTTTGAGGACATTGCCAAGCACAGACTGCAATTGAACACGAGCCCAAGCGTAAAATACTTCAAAATAAGCAGTGGCAAATGCCACAACAAATATGACCCAGGTGTAATCAGCAATGATCGGATTTTGTATGGAAAGGCTGTTGACAATAGAGTGATAAAAAGTAATACAAATACACCCTGTGAGCAAGGCAATCAAAAGTGGTAAGAGAACAACAAAATTCATAAATCGCTGCTGCATCTCTTTTTCCTGAAAAGAGCTGTAATATCGAATGATGGTCTGATGAATCCCAAAGCCAATCAATGGCATGAGTAAGTTGGATGTTGCCAATAAAAAGACAACAAGCCCATAGGCCTCAGCAGAAAGAAAAGCAGGGTAAAACACCAATGTATTGATCCCCCCAAACATAAAGGCAATGCCGATTGTCAGTATATTTTGAGAGGTTTGTTTGGCAACGATTCCCATCAGTTGTTTGATTGATTAAGATACAAATGTAGTTGTTCGGCTTGTTTTTTACGCGAAAAACGCTGATCGGGTTGTTGTAGGGGTGCACTCGTTTTTGATTTATAATCTTCAAATACAGTTGCAATCCAAGCAGTCATTTTATCGATTTCAGTATATAAAAAAGCAGCTCCTAACTGAAAGTCTTTAATGATTTTGGACATATCGCCATGTTTGTTGACAATAGCCAAAATAGGACGTTGAGCAGCCATGTAAGCATACAATTTTCCGTGAATAACAAACTGACTTTGGGGTTGATCATTACCCAACAATAACAGTAGATGGGACTGTGGAAGTATGTTGTCGATCACCTCTTTTGCATGATAGCCATGAACGGTGACTTGATTCTCCATTACTGGAGGAATTGGCTTGTTTTCATAAACGCCATACAAATGCAAATGCGCATTATTTGCAAACACTTGATCGATAGAGGAAAGTTTATCGAAGACAGACCAAAGTGTTTCGATATGCTGATTGGGTTTTAAAACACCTGTGTAGGTGATGGAAAACTCCTTAGATAGTGTTCCCTCCAATATCTTTTCATATCCATTGTAAATACAACTCACTGAGGGGTTTATGGCAGAATAGAGCGTTGCCAAGCTTGGTGTTGTTGTCACCACATAATCAGCAGTTGAAATCACTTGCTGTTCAATGCGTTTGTGCTTTTGTCGAACAAATAACATCATTGGCAACTCATGATTGACATAAAATTGTGTCCAAGGATCACGGAAATCAGCCAACCATTGTACATCATTTGATTTTCGAATTGCACGACCAACCATGTGCATGCTATGTGGTGGTCCTGTGGTAATCAGCCACTGGGTGGGTTGTGCCGCCAAACACTTTTCAACCAAACGAATTGCTGGTTTGATAAAAAACTGTCGAGCATCTGGGAAGAAAAAATTGGCACGAATCCAACGAACAACATATGAAAATAATCCCTTAGATGTTTTGGGTTTTGTCGTGCTGTACAAGCGCTTTCCAGGTTCCCAAATCGAAAGGGGATATATCTTGATGTTGGGGTGTGCTTGATCAGTAAAAGATGAATCTACAGGAGTTCCAACTGGGTACTGAACAGTAATCACATCAATTGTCCATCCCTTTTTTGCAAGTTCGTTTGTGAAAAACCACCAACGCTGCACCCCCGATCCACCAGCTGGTGGCCAGTAGTAACTTACAAGGATGATATGTTTTGTTTGTGAAGTCCCCAAAGTGTTATTGCTTTAATCCAAATCTCTTCAACGGCACAAAAAATACAAAGGCAATCAAGCTGAAAATTACATATCCAGCCAATCGAATGCGTGAACCTCTTGCAATCACATCTGGCTCAAATCGAAAAAGAATCTCATGCGTACCTGCAGGAATAATAAGCCCTCGAAGTGCATAGTTTACACGATGATGTGAAACTTCCTCTCCATTCAAAAACGACTTCCAACCGTGTGGGTAATACATCTCTGAAAAAACAGCAAATGAAGTTGATGAGACTGTCGCACGATATCTCAACTCATTAGCTTTATGACTGACCAACGAAATTTGAGAAAGGCTGTCCAATACAAACTTGTTTTGAGAGATATTCTCTGTTGTAAGTGCTTTACGCTCAAGATCCTCAGTGGTAAGGCGCTGAATTTCATCATCAGCAGAAGAACAAGAAATGACCTCCTCGACGAGCCATGCATTACCAAAAGCACTGGGATTTACACCAGCAGTCAGACTTCCATCCTCAGCAGTTTGTAAGGTATATTTGATGTTGAGCATATTGACAACATTTGGCGAAATCGTTTCGCTCAAATGATAGTCATATAAAGATTGCATACGATGGGGCTTAGCACCATGATAGCCTCCAATTGTATTGTGAAAGTAAGCAGTTCTCGCATGTGCCATGCGAAGGCGTGGTTCAAATACTCGATATCGAGTTGTGTCTTTTTGTATCGCTCTGTCGGCAGCAGTGGCTTGAAATGGACGCTGCATCACTGATTTATTCGCAAAGTCATCAATGTTAACATAATTGCGCGCAAATGACCATAGATCGATCAAAATCACCAAGGCGACAATAGGAACTACAAATTGTTTTTTATTGTCTAAAAATGCCAAACGACAAACAGCATAGGTCACAACAATGAAGCCAACTGATCGCAATAAATCATAGAGAAGCATTGATTTTCGATCCTCTTTCAAGGGATTTAAAATTTCTGGGTAAGCAGAAAAAATTTCAAAATCAGACTTATAATCAAATACAGAAACAGCAGTAATCCAAACCAATCCCAACAGGCCCATCACAAGCAAAAGACTGCGATTGAGCACTTTTAAACGAGATGAATTAGAAATATCCATCAAACTAATCATACCCATAACAGCAGCGATTGGAAAACAAAGTTCCAAGATGACCTGTGCAGAGCTCACTGCCCTAAACTTGTTGTAATAAGGTACATAATCAATCAAAAATTGAGTGAGTTGAGGTAAGTGCTTCCCCCATGAAATCAACAGTGAAACAACAATTGATGACAGTAAAATTAATCGCCAACGCTTGTGCATCAAAAAGAAACCAATCAGCGACAGGAAAAATACTGTGATTCCAATATATGCAGGTGCTTCAACGATGGGCTGATCACCCCAATATGTACGTGCATATGAAAATACGTATTGTGCTGTTTCAGCATCGACAGTTTGTAAAAATTGTGATAGTTCTCCTGAAGGGTCAGGACGATCGCCACTACCACCACCCGTAATACGTGGGATGATGAGGTTTAGCGTTTCAACAAAACCATAACTGTATTCAGTGATATAATCAAAAGACAATCCATCGGTAGATGATGTTGTATCACCCAATGCGTTTTCTTTCAGTGATGAATTGCCCCTTGTGCTTTCTTTTGCATATTCACTCGTTGCAAGCAGTTGAGTTGCGTTAAAACTAAGTGCCAATAATGTTGCAAAAATCATCAACGAAAATGATTTTATCAGAGATTGATATTTTCGATTTTGCAACAATTCGATCGCAAAGCCAAGTGCCATCAAACCCACAAGTATAAAGACATAATAGGTCATTTGATAATGATTGGCATGAATTTGCAAAGCCATCGCCAGTGTAAGTATGGAAAATCCAATTATTCGTTTGTTGGAAAACACATGCGCTACACCCAACACAATCAAAGGCATATAACCAATGGCAAGTGCTTTGGTATTGTGCCCTACACCTAAAATAATGAGTAAATAAGTCGAAAAACCAAAAGCAATAGCCCCTGCAATTGCGATTTGAAATTTGGGTGTAAAATACAATGTCAAAAGATAAAAACTGAGCAGATACACGAAAAGATAATCAGCAGGGCGTGGTAAAAATCGAATCAACTTGTCTATTGTTCCAATAAAATCATAAGGATATGTAGATGTGATTTGATAGGTCGGCATTCCACCAAATGCATTATCAGCCCAATATGGCTCTTCGTCATAGTCGGCACGATGCTCCAATACTTGTCGCTGCATCCCTTGAAACTGCTGAATATCAGACTGCACGATGACTTTACCACTGATTAAAGGATAGAAAAAAGCCAAGGATAGCAAGGCTAAAAACATGACTGAAAGGAAATGAGGAATGCTATTTTTTATCATTAATCAAATACTTAAATGTCAAAAATACAATTCTAAGCATTACTTGTGCTAAAGCATTTCTTTATATTTGAGTTGATGAATCAATCCTGTGCGACATTTTGTCTTTTTTTACTGTTCGTTTCTTCACTTGTGTGGAGTCAGTACACACCCATTATCAACAGTAATCGCCCTGGTTTTACACAGGGAGCTTTTTCTGTTGGACCAGGTGTTTATCAGCTCGAGTTTGGGGCCTCTTATCGTCAAGACCGATTTGCTTCGCTGGCAGATGCAAAAAGTAAAGGCGCAGGATTCACGCTCGATCTCCGAACAGGTTTGATTTTGCAAAACCTTGAACTGATATATCGCGTTGATTATCACAACGACCAACTGTCTTTTAATAACCTATCTGGAAGGTTGAGCTATAACAGAGCTGGCACAAAAAAGAATACCATTGGGTTTAAACTCCTGATGTTTGATCCATTTCGAAACTCTGAACGATATAAGCCCGATATGAAAAGCTACAAAGCAAATAAAGGCGTCCGAGCTGTTGATTTGATTCCAGCAGTATCTCTTTATTTGGGATCTGAATTAAGCCTCGGAAACATCTATCCCTATGGAGAACCTTTTTCACCTATTTTTAATCTGCTATCCCCCACACTGAAACAAAATCAGATTTCAGGAGAAGTCATGTTAATTACACAAAACCATTTTTTAAATAATTTTGTGGTTGTAACAAACTGGGGAAGAAGATATTTGGGAAGTGCCAATGAACAAAATTTTATGTCGAGCAGTTTGATGATTCCCATCAAAAGAAGATTGATGGGTTTTATAGAGCAAGTAAGTGTTGACAGCAAGTTATCTACAGATGTTTTTTTAACAGCTGGTGCTGTTTATCTGTTCAATGAAAACATACAAGCTGATGCATTTTTGAGTCATACGTTCAAGAACACACCAAGCATGTTCGCAGCAGGCATTGGTGTTTCTTATCGCATTGATCGATACAACGACAATGGCATTCCCCAAGAGATAAAAGAACTGAGAAAACGACGCAAAAAAAATCGTATCGATCGAAAAATGAACGCTGAAAAAATAAAGGAGTTTAGTGATCGTGAACGTGAAAGAAAACAAGCAGAACGAAAACAAAAAAAAGCATCCAAAAAGAATAAGTAATGAAGCATTACAGCCTACATGAAGTAAATACAAAAAAAGAATACCATGCATTTTTTACATTCCCCTTTACACTTTATAAAGCTTGTGATCAATGGGTGCCGCCTATCACCAGTGAAGAAAAAGCTATCTTTAATCGTGGAAAAAATCCTGTGTTTGAAAATGCCGATTCCAAGCTTTTTGTTGTCAAAAATGGAAATCAAATTCTCGGTCGCATAGCTGCTTTGATCAATTGGATTGAGGTCAAAGAACAAGCCAAAACTAAGGTTCGGTTTGGGTGGTACGACACCATAGACGATCTTAACGTAAGTCGTTTACTCATCGATGCTGTACATGAGTGGGGAAAGCAAAACGGGTTGACTTATCTCGAAGGTCCAATGGGCTTTTCCAATATGGACAAAGCAGGGGTTTTGGTTCAAGGCTATGAATACAAAAACACCATGATCACTTGGTATCATTACCCCTATCAAAAAAAACACCTTGAAGACCTAGGGCTTATCAAACAAGCAGAATGGGTCGAGTTTCAAATTAAGATATTCAAGCCTGAGGATGCCCCTGAAAAGGTAAAGAAATATGCTGAACTCATTTCAAAACGATACGAGCTGAGTGCGCTTGAATTTTCGACCCGAAAAGAATTAGTGCCATACGTTGATAAGATGTTTGACCTACTAAACAAAACCTATAACAACCTACAGTCTTTTGTACCTATACAACCCAATCAAGTTACGCATTATAAAGAAAAATATTTTTCGTACATCCATCCCAAGTTTATTAAGTGTGTAGTAGACAAATCTGGCAATCTCATTGCCTTTGCTATCACCATGCCATCCTTTTCAGAAGCCTTAAAAAAAGTCAATGGCTCTCTCTATCCCTTTGGATTTTTTCATATCATGCGTGCACTTCGAAAAAACAACAGGGCTTCATTTTATTTGATAGGCATCGATCCAGCTTATCAAAACAAAGGAGTGACAGCAATTTTGTTTGACGCCATCCAAAAAATGTTTAACGCACAAGGGATTACAGATGTTGAAACAAATCCCGAACTAGAGGAAAACAATTCGATTCAGCTCATGTGGAAAAACTATGAGCATGAACTGCACAAGCGTCGTCGTACTTACAAAAAAGCCATCAGCTAGTTTTTGTTTTTTACTTTTGCCACATGCAAAATGAAGGTAAAACCATAGTCGCATCGGCTACTGCACCAGGCACAAGTGCCATTGCCATTGTTCGTCTGTCAGGTGATAAAGCCATCAGTATCGCTGATCGTGTTTTTCGATCATTGGATGGCAAAACCCTTGCAAAGAAAAAATCGCATACCATTCATCTTGGTCATATTGTGCAAAACGACAGCACTCTTGATGAGGTGCTTGTAAGTTTATTCAAAGGACCAAATTCATACACTGGCGAAGATGTTGTTGAGATTTCGTGCCATGGTTCAATCTATATTCAACAGCAACTGATCCAATTGCTGCAAAAAGAAGGAGCACAAATGGCAGAGCCTGGCGAATTTACCCTTCGCGCTTTTATGAATGGAAAAATGGATCTAACCCAAGCAGAAGCAGTTGCAGACCTCATTGCAAGTGAAGGAGAGGCTGCACACAGAGTTGCTATACAGCAACTTCGTGGAGGCATCAGCAATCAGTTGGTACAACTCAGACAACAACTGATCGATTTTGCTTCATTGGTAGAACTTGAGCTTGATTTTAGCGAAGAAGATGTTGATTTTGCAGATCGAAATGCATTGGAAAAACTATTAAAAGAAGCCCAAGACACTATCAAATCACTTGTTGATTCATTTGCTGTTGGGAATGCCATGAAACAAGGCGTTCCTGTTGCTATTGCAGGAAAGCCAAATGCTGGAAAATCATCATTGCTCAACACACTTGCCCAAGAAGAAAAAGCCATCGTTTCTGAAATTGCAGGTACCACTCGCGACAGCATAGAAGATAATGTCACGATTGATGGGATTCAGTTTAGATTTATCGATACTGCTGGCCTTAGAGAGACTAAAGATACCGTCGAAGCCATAGGCGTTGAAAAAGCCAAAACTAAAATTTCAGACGCGAAAGTCCTTCTCTATGTAGTGGATCCTGAAACAATGACAACTGAAGACATCAAAAAAGAAGTCAAAGTACTACAGCATCAATGCCCTTTGGTTTTATTGAACAAGGCAGACCTTCACGATACGAATCACCTCAACAACCAAAGCAAAAAGCTGGGTGATATAGATTCAATCGTTATTTCAGCTGAAACAGGGTCAGGCTTGGGCAAGTTGAAAAAACATCTGGTACAGCTTGTGGATCACACTAACTACGATACGATTGTGAGCAACAGTCGTCATCACAATGAACTCCAGCAAACCCTCACAGCGATCTTAACTGTTCGAAAGGGCTTGACAAGTGGTTTGAGTGGTGATTTGTTGGCAGTTGATTTACGAACTGCACTGCATCATTTGGGTATGCTCACAGGATCGATTTCATCCGATGAACTCTTGGGAAATATATTTGCTAATTTTTGTATCGGAAAGTAATTTAAAAATTACTGTTTTACCACTCGCCTTGTAACCCACTCTTTATTGTCTTTGCGATACAGTCGAATGAGGTACATCCCATTGTTGACAGTTCTTAAATCAACACTTGAAGCATTGGTTTTCATCAACTGTTTTCCAGTGAGGTCATACAAATGAATTTTGGAGATAATGTCTTTATTGGCATGCACAACTCCCGAGGTGGGGTTGGGATATACAAATATATCTTTGTCCTGTATTGATTCAACACTCAGGTTTGGGTTTGTTGACCGAGTATAACTAAATCCACCACCAGCACCGTTTCCTCCACCACTAGTCCATGAAGTAATTTTTATATCAATATAGATGTCTTCAGTAACAAGGTGAACTACCATGTTCCTTCCGACAGCATTTCTTGGTTTTGAATTTCCTCTAAACGTAGAAAAGGTCAAAGAACCAAGACTGGATGTAGTACCAAATGCCCATCTGGTATCAGCTGGACTAGTACTTTTTGACGAATTTGACTCTGTTTTAGCATTATAAAGTTGTCCTCCATTATTCCCTCTAGTTAACCATACTAAATCAGTAATCCTGTCTTGAGAACTTTCAAGTGATGGGTTATCAAAATCTTGCTTTGTAAATGTCATTAGAGAACCATTCCAAACAGTTTGGGAAAAGCAGAGTAAAGGTGTGAGTATGAGTAAAATATATTTCATAAAACTAGTTTTTTTTTTAAAGATACAATTCTTACGCCAATTGCATTTTATCTTCGAGAAGAAACACCTATTTTTGAAAAAAAACAATGCGATTTCTTCTGCTCTTTGCATTCTCTGTATGTGGCATTGCGCATGCACAAACGATTTTAAATTCAGAATCGTTATTGAATCACTCCACTGCTAAACTCAACACACAAATCAATCTCTCTTTCAACTGGGAATCAGGCAACGAAAATACGTTTGCTTCTTTTAATCAAATATTAATGGGAACAAAACAAGGACGTCAGCTTTGGCGACTCATCGTGGGGCATGACTACGAGGATGATGAAGGAGAAATTGTTGCAAATGACTGGAGTACACAGCTTCGCCTAAACCATTATGTCAGCGATAAAAACTCAATCTATGGCTTTATTCAGACACAAAATATCAAGGTGTTACAGATGAACCATCGTCAACTTGTCGGAGGTGGCTATCGTCATTCGCTGTTCAACAACGATCGCCAGTACTTCGATCTTGCAGCTGGTTTGTTTTATGAAGATGAAGAATACCCTGATCTTCAAACACATAAATATCGATTCAATATCAATATGTTTTTGCGTGTCAAACTGCTTGAAAAACTTTATTTCAATTGTGTAACCTACTTCCAAGTCAACACAAAAGATGCAAACGATATCCGATTTTTTGTTGAGCCTAAAATCAATTTTGAGCAAGACAAATTTGCCTTATCCATTGGCGCACAAAACAGGTATAATTCAACCCCATATTCACAAAATAAAAAGAACGATCTCTTGTCCCAAGTTGCACTGACAATCAACCTGTTTGAATAATGCGGTTATAATGAGGAAAATTTTATTAATAATGACCATAAGTCTCTTTTTTGGCTGTAACAGTGATGAAAATTGTGGAGAAGTAATCGATAAAGTCATAAATAATGATCGCTTTTTACTCGTCATCCGATTTGATGATGGCGCGAGTACGAGCCAAAATGAATTTAGTGGGGAACTGGTCGACGATATCGAAGTCGACGAGCAAACCTTTTCGAGCTTCGAAGAAGGAGACAACTACTGCATCAAATAGCTAGTGTTTGGTCATTTGACCAGGTTTGGGTTCTTGCCCTTTCCGAATATACTGACAACAAGCAGGCAACTGATCATAAACCTTATCACTGGAAACGTGGTGTTCAGTGTCATGCCCTGCAGCAGCGATTTGCTTTTCGATTATATCTATGTCTGTTTTTAATCCATTGTAAATCAAACGCAGCTGTTCAGAAGAATTATCCCAAGAGGCATATTTGACACCTTTCACTGAAAAAGCAGCTTTTTCAATTCGCTTTTTACACATTCCACAGTTGCCAAGAACTTCAATGCTATTCTTTTCGTTTTTTGATGGACTCTCTTGTGCAAAAGAAAGCAGAGAAAAGCTCATAAATAACAAAATAAATACTGATTTCTTCATGATTCAAATTTATAAATTATATCGCAACCCCATATACATCATACGTCCAAAAACAGGAGCGTAAACCAAGCTCGAATCAAAAGTCGATGAAAAGGGCTGATCAGCAGATAAAATGGGTTGTACTTGTTTGTAATTTGTGAGGTTTTCACCACCCATATAGATTTCAAAATTAGGTTTTGGGGTATAAGTAATCTGTGCATTCATCAATCCAAAAGCATCACTCTCAAAGCCATTTGGGTGTTGGATGGTTGCAGGAATACGCTGTGGACCTGTGTAGTGATAGGTTGCATCTGCTCTCCACTGATCCCCTACATAGCCAAGATTCAAAAAATATCGTTGTTTTGGCTGTAAAGGCTTTTGCTTTTTTGCATCGACATAATCAACCTGTACATCATAAAATTTATAGGAAAAACGAGCGTCTATCAGTCTGAACAAACGTGCGTCCAACCCAAGCTGCAAACTGTTTGCATAGCTATCTCCGTCAAGGTTATAAAATGATACTTGCCCTAGTGTTTCCCAATCGACAACAATCTGACTAACAAAGGATGTTCGAAATATATCTAGATTAAAATTCAGTGGAATCGAACCGATTTGAAACCCTTTCAAATAACTGACTCCATAGTTCCACGCACGCTCTGGCAATAACCCATAATGATGGCTTTGAAGCGCAGGGATAAGTATCGTTCTGCCAGAGCCAAATAGTTTTTGATTTTCGGCAAATACAGTCGCTACTCGGCGTCCACTACCCATCGAAAATCGTAAACTAGAGGTATCTGTAAACGCATAACGCAAATGCGCTCGAGGGGTAACAAAACTGCCAATATGATTGTGATGATCAAAGCGAAATCCCAACACCATGCGAAGTCGCTCGAGGCTGTCATAACTGTACTCAAAAAAAGCACCCACAGAACGATTAATTCTGTTGGTTGATTGCACTTCTACTATTTCATAATACTGGTCATATGCGAACTGTAGTCCTGTCTTAAATTTATGAAGGGTGTTGCTCAGAATGGAGCTAAATATCATATTTGAAAACATACTTTTATGGCGAATATCGTATGCACGCAAACCATAATATGACTGCTGATCGTGGTCGCTATAAGCCAACTGAAAACCAAAACTTTGATAGGGCAATTTAGGAAAAACATATCCAAGTTTGAGCGAAGTTTCATAACGTTTTGTCAACATCTCACTCCCCCACACTGCTGTTGTGTTTTTATGCGTTTTTGGAATAAAATTTGTTTGCCCAAAAAGCTTATTGTCATGAAGCATTCTAACATTAAAGAAAGACACCCAACCCTTTTCTGCATCTAGGTATTGAAAGCGAGTGAGGATATTCACTTGATCGGAAAGAGGCATATCCAAAAACTGATCATCATTTTTATCTATCCTCTCTGTGCGTTCATTATAATGCAAGAATAAATTTGCAGACCATTTGTTCGACAAATTCGCTTTAGTATGAACATTCAACTCATTTCGCCCCTCAAAAGAACGAAATAGGTTGAGGAACAATCGGTCACTTGTCAAAGGTTTTTTTAGTTCAGAATTGATTTGACCAGTCATGCTTTCATATCCATTTATCACACTTCCAGCGCCTTTGGTGATTTGTAGGCTCTCGATCCATGTGCCAGGTATAAAGCTCAAACCATACACCTGAGATGCTCCTCTAATCGTGGGTATATTTTCTTCTGTAAAAAGTAAATAAGGGCTTGGTAAACCCATCATTTTTACTTGCTTAACGCCAGTGAGAGCATTGTCAAAATTGACATCAATGGCTGGGTTGGTTTCAAAACTTTCAGAAAGGTTGCAACAGGCAGCTTTTAGGAGTTCATCACTACTAACATTCAAAACACTTTGTACAGACAGAAAAGACAATTGACTTGTTTTTTTTCGTTCAGAAACAACAACTTCGTCTAGGTTTGCGCCATCTTTACTCTTTAAAATATGGATGATTGTTTTTGAGTTATATATGCTGAGGGTATCAGAAGTAAAACCCAAGTAAGAGATCACCAATTGAGAATCGGAAGGAAGTTTTTGCATCGAAAATTTGCCATTGATATCAGTAACAGTTCCTTTATTTGTTGCAAGCCAATACACATTCGCTGCTGGCAGTGGGTTGCTTTTGTCATCCCCAAAAACAGTACCTGAGAAAACCTCTTGTGCTTGCACAAAACAGAAACTAAAAAAAAGAAACAAGAACTTTAACACTATTGCAAGTTAATATAATAATGCTATAGAAAAAAGATTAACTTCGTCTTTGAAGATGAGTAAAAAGAAAAAAATATACAGCGATATACCCATTGATTTGGTTGCTGACTTTTACAGTCAAAAAAAGTTGGATATTGATGAAATTATAAAATTCAAAAAAGCAAGCATACAGGCTGTTGTCAACTATAGCCTTGCGCCCTACACAGGTAGTTTTGGGTTTGAGCAACGAAAACACTTGCTCAACAGAACCATGGTGGGTTTGTGCAAGAGGCATTTGGATAATGTAGAAAGCTTAGATTTACAACAGTCTCTTGACCTCATTTTGACACCCGAGCTCTTTGATGAACCTGTAAACAATTATTATCATCAGTTATCAGCCTCAGACTATAAAGACTTATATACCTCAAATGATGTGCTCCCGGGCGAGCCATTCATCAATCGATCATATTCTAACAATGATTCGGAAGAGTTGGAGCAATTTGGACATGAACGTTACACTGCAATCATCTCATGGATCAATCAACGCATCTACAACCAAGACACTTCAATCCACTGGAAGATTTTTGTTTTTCTTCATAATTTGGTGCCTACTCGCTGTTTTGAGTTGGGACATAAGGCTGCATTTTTATACATCAAACTTCTATTTGAGTCCTGTTTTAGTAGTTACAAAGATTTTATTTATAATGTTACCCTCGATCCCTCAATGCTAGATTTTCTCAACCTCGCCTTGAGCCAAAAGGATACACCTGATGAAAATTATGCACGTGAAGTACAAGAGTTATTTACTGTTGGGAAAAGACCTTTTGCGAAATTTACTGAAAAAGATGTCCGCGGAATTGCAAGGGCACTCGTGGGCTGGACTTATGATTACGAGAAATTGGTTTTTAGTGAAGGTACAGACCCACACGTCTTTTTCGAAGACTATAATCATGATACAGGCGACAAGGAATTTTCTTCATTTTACAACAATCATAAGATCAGTGGGAAGTCTGGTGATGATGGTCAGCAAGAGTTGCAAGAGGTTGTCGATATGCTATTCAACTCCGAAGAGTCAGGTATATACTTGTGCCGACGACTCTATCAATTTTTTGTTTATCCTGTGCTAACACCTGAAATTGAATCCCAAATCATAGCACCTCTTGCACAAGTGTTTAGAGATAATGATCACTCTCTCGTCGCCGTTTTGCGTGTACTGCTTGGCAGCGAACACTTTTTCGATGCTGCAATACCAAATAGCTTAATCAAATCTCCAATTGACTATAATATGGGTATGCTGAAAGAACTCGAAATTACATCTGGTTATCGTACACACTGGGATGGCAATGAAGTGCAATATGAACAATTTAATCCCAATCACCCTGCTTTTTTGGAGCAAAAGATCGATCAAACAACACTCGCCTATAATCTTTTTGGGCAAAACCTGCATTGGAGCAACTATAACCAAGGGATGCAACTCTTTACGCCTCCTAATGTTTCAGGTTGGCCTGCTTTTTACCAAGAGCCGGTTTATGATATGTTTTGGATCAACTCATCGACGATAAAATCGAGAAAACAAGCTGCTCATTGGTTTCGATGGGGACTTTGGCTTTACAGCTACGAAGATGAAGGAGTGAACCTGAAGTACAACTTGCACAACTATTTGAGTACCTATCGAAATCCTGCCAATTTTGAAGATTTTTTTAATGAGTTCAACGAGCGCCTATGTGGAGCCCCAGTCGATAGCTCCACATATGAAATGCTAAAAAATGAGCTGCTTGGCAACATGAACGAAATGCACTGGGAGGAGTACATCAATGCCTTTTTGGATGATCCTTCTAAAGAAAATCTAAGCTCGATTCAATGGCGGTTTGATAACGTATTGTTTCAGTTTTTTGAACTTTCAGTCTATCACATACACTAGGCTATGAAGAGAAGGTCATTTTTACATAAACTCAGTCATGCAGCAGCAGCACCAATCGTGTTGCCAAACATACTACATCACGCGCTGGCGCAGCAATCAGGGTCTTTTCTGTCAAACACAAACGAACCTGGTCGGATATTGGTCCTTATCAAATTGGATGGAGGAAATGATGGGCTCAACACTGTTATTCCACTCAATCAACTCAGTGAGCTTCAGCAAGCAAGACCACATGTGATGCTACCTGACGAGTCCATTATCGATCTTGGAAACGCTTCTTTGGGACTACACCCCGAACTGTCAGGGTTTAAAAGTTTATATGACGAACAGCGTCTTAAAATCATACAAAATGTAGGTTACGAACAACCCGATTTTTCTCATTTTCGATCGATGGATATTTGGCAAAGCGCATCAGATTCTGATGAATTTTTAAACTCGGGATGGATTGGTCGCTTTATCGAATCGGAACATCCAGATTGGCCAACAGCCTACCCAAACCAGAACTACCCAGATCCATTATCAATCGAATTGGGTGGAGGTGGTTCGTCGATACTCTTTTCTGGGAACCAGTCTTTTACAAGTTATTTGACAACAAATCCAGATGGTTTTCACGAGGATATTCTTTTCAATCCAAATGCAGTTTACCCTGATAATAATGTGGGTGTAAAATTGCGATATATCGATCTTGTCAAACATCAGTCCAACGAATATGCGACCACAGTCAAGTCTGCCTTTGAAAAGTCTTCGCTTGCACATGCCTACGAAGAGAGTGATTTTGGAGAGCAGTTTGATATCATGACTCGTCTGATTTTGGGTGGTTTAAACACTCGAATATACATGGTCACACTGGGTGGTTTTGACACACATGACACTCAAGTAGACATATCAGATCATACCAAAGGAGAGCATGCATACTTGTTAAAGGAGCTCAACGATAATGTGTTAAAGTTCTTTCAAAACCTAGATGAAGTCGGCAGAAGTGATAATGTCTTGTGTATGACGTTCTCTGAATTTGGACGAACAATTGTCTCCAATGGCTCGAGAGGAACAGATCATGGTACAGCTGCACCCCTATTCATCTTTGGCAACAGAGTCAATACAGAAATTATGGGTGAAAACCCTGTAATCCCAAAAGGAGTGCGATGGGAAGACAACCTCGAATCAGAATTTGATTATCGATCGATATATGCTACAGTGATTGATCAATGGCTAAACACGAATGATGGTAAATCAGAGTCCGTCCTTGGGCGACAGTTTGACCAATTTGAACTCCTTCGAGCTGACAACGATGCAGACCGATGGATTTTATTCCCAAACCCTGTAATTGATGTTTTCAAAATTGGCGTTCCCAAAAAGGTTTCCAGTTTTTACTATCAAATTTATGATCTGAATGGTAGGCGATACGACGAAGGAAATGCGACTGTAAGCCCATTAAAAGTGTACCCTATTTCGACCCATAATTTACAGAAAGGATATTATATGATTAACATTCGCCATCAAAGTGGCAACGAGGCATTAAAATTTTATAAACAATAGCATTTTCCTAAATTGTTTTTTTATAACTTTATTACCAATAATTGTTATAAAATGAACAAAATTGCAGTATTTGGTCTTGGTAAAGTAGGCACGTTGGTAGGGATATTGTTAAGCGATCAGTTTTCGGTAATTGGTTATGACATCCATCCACCCTACTATGGAATAGCATTGCCATTTGATCACAAAACCCTTGATATAGGAAAGGTCGATAACATCAAACATGCCCTGGAGAATGTTGATGCAGTGGTTTCTGCGCTGCCCTATTTTTTGAATAAACATATTGCCGAAATCGCACACCGAAAGGGAGTTCATTATTTCGATTTGACTGAAGATGTGAGCACCATGCGACACATAGAGTCGCTTTCAAATCAATCAATATCTGTGTTGGCACCACAATGTGGTTTAGCTCCTGGATTTATTGGCATCATTGGTGGCGAACTAGCAGGTCAATTTGATGAGCTTAGAGACATAGAGTTGCGAGTGGGAGCTTTGCCTCGCTATCCAAATGGTCAGCTCGCATATTCTTTTACGTGGTCGCCAACAGGCGTGATTAATGAGTACCTCAACGACGCAGAAGCAATCCACAACGGCACTCGAAAAAATGTACCTTCACTCGAGGGCTTTGAGTATATGAACATCGAAGGGCAAGAATATGAAGCCTTTACAACCTCGGGAGGTCTTGGAACCATGTGCTCGACCTATGAGGGAAAGGTAGATACCCTTAACTACAAAACCATTCGATACCCAGGGCATGGAAAACTCATGCGTTTTTTGATGTATGAAATGGTAATGAAAGAAGATTTGGAACAGCTCGAAAAAATATTGACAAATGCCAAACCACCAGTCGAGGAAGATCTCGTTCATGTCTATGCTGTTGTTGAAGGGAAAATAGATGGTGAAATGCGTAGAAAGGAGTTTTTTCAGACCTATTTTCCTATCGAAATCCATGGGAAAATTTGGAGAGCCATATCCTGGACAACTGCAGCATCAATCGCAGCAGTGGTCGAATTGGTTGCTGCTTCGAAATTACCACAAAAAGGATTTATCAAACAAGAAATGATTCCTTTATCTGATTTTTATGCAACTGCAAATGGTGCCTTGTTACAACCTAAATCACAATCATGAATTTCTCTAACAACACACCACTCAACAAAATACTTAATGGGTTATTTATCCCCTACGCCGAGCGAGTGCCAGATGTAAAAACCATCACAACTGCAATGAAAGGCATCGGGTTAATTTCGAAACAAGAGGACATTGTCAATGACCATATTGCATTTCGGACTTTAGGTGTTCCAAACCTTGGCATTGCCTCATTTGAAAAGATTTTTTTACATCATGGCTACACCAAACAAGATCATTATTTTTTTCCAAAAAAGAAATTGGATGCCTACTGGTATAAACCTCCTCATGATCACTATCCTCGTGTTTTTATCAGTGAACTAAAAGTGGATGCACTCTCAACAACTGCGCAAGACATTATCTACAGCTACACCAAAGAGATTGAAAAAGACCCCATAGGAGAAATTTACTTGGATGATGCTGAAGCGGTCATTGATTTTCTTCATCAGGCACTTTGGAAATTGCCAAGCCTAAATGATTACAAAACACTGCTCAAAGAGTCTGAATATGGGGCCTGGGTGATATATAATCGTTATTACTTAAACCATTACACCATTAGCATACATGAGTTGCCATCCCCTTACAATGATCTAGAATTTTTTAACAAATTCTTACAATCGATTGGTGTGATCCTCAACGATGCTGGAGGTGAAATCAAAACAAGTCAGGACAAAATACTTCGCCAAAGCAGTACGATAGCACAGTCTGTAGAAGCATCTTTTGAAAATGGCGAAACTGCTGAAATTGCAGGCAGTTATGTCGAATTTGCCGAACGCTTACCTCTGCCCGCATTTGGCAATCTTCCAAAGGAAAAACTGACCAACGCACATCGTCGTGAGGGGTTTGAAACAGCAAATGCCGACAAGATTTTTGAAAGCACTTTTAGCGATCAAATCAAGAAGAATTTGTAGTCCTATTGAAGCGCTTTTTGATAAATGTCGATATAGGAAGGAATAATTTTTTGAATATCAAATACCTTAGCTCTTGCAAAAGCAGCATCTTTGAATTGGGTTAACTTATTGTCATCGCTCAATAATTCTATTGCATAATATGCCATTGTATCTACGTCTCTATGAGTAGTTAAAAATCCCGAAATGTTGTTTTCCACAACCTCGGGAATACCCCCTTCATTTGTAGCAATCACAGGTGTTCGTGCAGCCATTGCCTCCAATGCTGCAAGCCCAAAGCTTTCTTTTTGAGATGGGAGAAGGAACAAGTCGGACGAGCAAAGGATTCTATATACATCATTCGACTTACCCACAAAATCAACAGCATTAGACAATCCAAGTTCTTTGGTATATTCTTCTGCCGATTGCCTTTCAGGGCCATCTCCGACTAAAATCAAGCGTGATTTGACCTTTTTATTCACTTTCGTAAAAACAGATAAGACATCTTGCACACGCTTAACTGGTCTAAAATTACTGACATGTGTAATCAATCGCTCATCTGGTTTTACAAGTTGTTCTCTCGAGCATGTATTTCGCAAACGCTCATATTTTTGGATATCAATAAAATTGGGAACCACATCAATTTCCCTATTGATAGTAAAGATATCCTTGGTATCATGCTTCAAACTTTTGGAAACACTTGTGACAACATCAGAGTTGTTGATACTGAATGTTACAGCAGGCTTATAAAATGGATGACTTCCAACCAGTGTGATGTCAGACCCATGAAGTGTTGTCACAATTGGAATGTTGATTTGCAATTCTGCAAGCATCTGTTTAGCCATAAAGGCTGCATATGCATGAGGTATTGCGTAGTGCGCATGTAGAAGCTCTATTTTATGAAGCCTTACCATATCGACAAGAGCACTGGATAAGGCTAATTCGTAGGGCTGGTAGTGAAACAGTGGATAATCTGGTACATGAACTTCATGAAAGTGTATTCGCTCCAAGTCTGTGTCTAAACGAACAGGCTTTTTATATGCCATAAAATGAACGTGATGACCTCTTTTGGACAACTCAATTCCGAGTTCAGTAGCAACAACTCCACTACCACCAAATGTTGGGTAACATATAATTCCGATTCGCATAGCTATTGAATGATTGCATTATAGATGACACGCTGTATTTCTGATCGCAGGTTTGTATCGATCAATTTTGTGTTATTCATATTAGGATAAGTTCGATTTGATAAAAATACATAAACAAGGTCATAATCTGGGTCTGCCCAAGCAAATGTTCCTGTAAAACCAGAGTGGCCAAAACTCTTATCAGAGGCACACAAACAGGTTGGACCTGGATCTTTAAACTGCTGTTTGTCAAACCCTATACCTCTCCTATTATTCTCACTTTTATAATATCTCTTGTTAAAATGGCTGATTGTAGAGGGCAAGAAGAATTGTTGTCCCCCATATGAACCGTCCTGTATAAACATTTGCATCACCTTGGCAACATCATTGGCATTGCTAAACAACCCAGCATGACCACCAACACCATTTTGCATGGCTGCTCCCATGTCATGCACATAACCTTGAATTTCAGTATGTCGATAATAATCATCGATTTCAGATGGTACGATCTCATCAACGCCGACTTCATTTAAAGGTAGATAGCCTAAAGATGGTGTTCCAATTGGTTGATAAAATTCTTTATCGACGAGCATATCCATTCTCTGACCATAACGACCCTCGATATATTCTTTAAACATATAAAAAGGTAAATCGCTGTATTTGTAATAAATAGAGTCTAACAAGGGACTATCAACAATCTCTTCTTTCATTTCCTCTAGGTATTTAGTGCGCAGATACAAATCATCTGTAACTTGTAATTTATGTCTCTTTTTTTGTTTTTTACGATAGAGTTTCTTGCTTGGAATATCTGAGTTGTCACGCAAGGTATTTCGATAAAAAGGCAGCCAGGGCTGAATGCCTGCATGATGAGAAAACAAGGCTTGGAAATTCATTTCTGCTTTGTTCGATTCTTTATATGCCTCCAACAAGCTTGAAATCGGTGTTATCAGAAATAGTGAATCCCTTTCGTGTTCCCTCATCGCTAAAGGAACAGAAGCCAAAATTTTTGTCACAGATGCCAAATCATATCGATGAAACCACTGTATGGGTGTTTGTTTTGCATATCGCATATGACCAAACGACTTTTCATAGATCACCTTTCCTGATTTTGCAATCAAAATTTGCATGCCAGGGGCAATACTATCCATGATGGCTTGATTAGCCATTACATCAATTTTTTTCAACACCTTCTCATCGGTCCCAACCTGAAGAGGATGACCATATGAAAGACGCTCCAATGGCTTAATATCCAAGCCACTACCCTGAGTATAAGACGCAATCGGGACTGGAAGCTTCCCATTTGCACCTAATCCCCCAAAAATCAACTGAGCAGCTTTGGACTGAAATATTGAACCATTTTGATACGCAAGCATAACAGATTCACAAGCATCCAATGGGAGTTTTGATAAACTATATGGATTTGCGAAAGTCACCAAATTAACCTTTGTTTGCGTACACAATTCTTTGAGCTTTTCAATCACTTCTTGACTAAGTTTGTGTTTGACAAAAGGCGAATGGTCTGGTTGGTGCAAGCCAACGATTATATGTGTGTAATCTTTGTAATTCGCCAGCATTTCAGTTAGACTCAACTCCTCGATTGATGTATAATGTCTCATTCTGTCAAGAAAATAATCACCTGCCGCATCGCCTATTTTTACATAAGCAATGTTTGTGTTTTCTAACTGTTGTATAGGAAGTATTTGATTTTTGTTTTGGATGACTGTTAGAGATGCCTCTGCCAGTTGGTGGTTAAGCTTGGCTGCATCAGAAGACTCAATATCTTGATGCAAAGAATCGCCAAGGACCAATTTTGATTCATGCAGTTTTGCATCAAACTTTGCATTGAGAATTTTTTTGACTGAATGTGCCAAACGCTCTTCAGTAATTGCCCCCGACACAAAAGCAGTGCGAATATCCTCAAATGCAATTGGCAAATCGTCTGGAATTAAAAGCAAATCTGCTCCTGCCAAAAACGACCCCAGTGAAGATGATTGGTTTCCACTGTAATCTGAAACACCTTTCATATTTAAAGCATCAGTGACGACTAAACCATCAAACCCAAATTCTTTAACTAATAAATCATGTATGATTGAAGAGGATAAAGATGAAGGCAATCCTTTGGTTTGTTCTAACGCAGGTACCTCCAAATGACCTACCATCACAGAAAAAACACCTTCATCGATAAGTGTTTTGAAGGGGTATAACTCGATTCTGTTGAGATGGTTTATATCATGATTCACCAAAGGCAGGGTATGATGCGAATCTGTTGAGGTATTGCCATGACCAGGAAAGTGTTTGATGCTTGTCATAAGCCCCCCATCTTGCATCCCTCGAATAAGCATGCCCCCTTTTTGGCTAACCAACTTTGGATCTGAACCAAATGAACGCAACCCAATCACAGGGTTTTTTGAATTGGTATTCACATCAACCACAGGTGCAAAATTAAGATGAACCCCTACACGCCTTTGACGATTGGCCATCGACTGACCAAGCTGATAAAGCAAACTGTCGTTTTGAATCGCCCCCAAGGTCATTTGAAAAGGAAAGGGAGATAAATCACTGATGCGCATCGCCATCCCCCACTCTGCGTCCATTGCAATCAGTAGTGGAACTGAACTTATATTTTGGAATTCGTTTGTCAAACGTACTTGCTCTGCTATTGTCCCCTTTGAAAAAATGATTCCGCCGAGATGATACTTTTCGATAGCAGAAATGGCTTTTTGATAATGATTTTGATCTCCTTGTGAGAAAACCATCGGCATAAACAATTGCCCGATTTTTTGCTCCAAAGTCAACGACTGATAAGTGCTATCAACCCAGTTCTGTTTTGGTTGTGCGAAAAGTAGGTTTGTCATTAAAATCGTGAGCAATATTTGCTTGTAACAAATCATATGATAAAAGTACAAAAGCTAAAAATAACGAGAGTGCCAGCTCTGATCAGCACTCGTTTCCCAGTGACTCTCAAACTCAGACTTGGTGGTAACAAGATGATTAAAAACTGTAGTGCTAGGAAGGACTTTACCAGACTTACTCATTTTTTTAAATGCCTTAAGATCAACAACCTGGATTGTTCCATCTTGACTGTAATGCACATTCATTTTGTCGAGTAAACGCACTGATAATGATTGTTCGAGTGCTTGAATAAAATGAACCGATTTGTCAATCGAACACCCAGTTGCCTGTTGATTGGCTTCATCAAGTGAAAAAACAATAAATTGTTGATGAGGGATACAATATCCAGCTGAGAGGGATGCACCATGGGCCGTCCAATCGGTCAAAAATTGTTGAATGTCAGACTCTATTTGTACAATTTCCGAATCAGTAAACCTGCGGCTTGAGGGATATATCCAAATGCGAGAGTGATCGGGAAGCTGAGAAAAGGGCACGACCATAACTAGAGCGATTCGGTTTGCGCCAACAACTGTGCGACATCCAACACTTCAACTTTCCCTTCTTTTCCTTTGTTCTTTACACCATCGTAAAGCATCGTATTGCAAAAGGGACAGCCTGCTGCAATGATTTCAGGTTTAGTGTCTAAGGCCTGCTCGGTACGTTCGATATTGACCTCTTTATCGCCCTTTTCGGCATCTTTAAACATTTGCGCACCGCCTGCCCCACAACACAGTCCTTTTTCTTTACAACTCTTCATTTCGACCAACTCTGCACTGAGCTTTTCAATGAGCGCTCGTGGTGCTTCATACTCTTTGTTGGCTCTTCCCAAATAACATGGGTCATGAAACGTAATTTTTTTGCCTTTATAAGTGGTTTTGGCATCAACTTTCAAGCGCCCTTCCTCGATCAACTGATGAAGAAACTGTGTGTGATGTAAGACTTCATAATGTCCACCCAATTGTGGGTATTCATTTTTTAGAGTGTTAAAACAGTGGGGGCAAGCAGTAACGATTTTTTTTACTTCATAACCATTAAGAACTTCTATATTGGTAGATGCTTGCATTTGAAACAAAAACTCATTACCAGAACGCTTAGCTGGGTCGCCAGTACAGCTTTCTTCAGGTCCCAAAACTGCAAATGAGACTTTGGCATCTTGCAACAATTCGACAAAAGCTTTTGTAATCTTTTTCGATCGATCATCAAAGCTCCCTGCACAACCAACCCAAAACAAAACCTCAGGCGTCTCGCCTTTTTGGGTGATTTCGGCCATGGTTTGCACAGTTTTAGTCGTATTGTCCATCATCAAAAACTTGAATCGTAACCTCTTTGTCTATGAGATCAGTAAATTTACCATTATATCGTGTAGCCTTCACCAAATGATTATCGATCCAGTGATAATTCCCACCTCTAGGTTTTCCCATCAATAAACTATGATATTTAAAACAATTACGATTCAACCACTCCTCTGTAACTGCACGGTGATCTTCTGTTCGAGAAGTGAAAAAACATATTACATGACCTTCATCATACCAGCGATTTAGGGTTTCCAATGCATCTGGATAAAGCGTAGCTGTTGCCATTCTTTCTGGCTCTTCATTTGGAATGTCATCGCAAATCGTCCCATCGATATCAATAAGGTAGTTTTTAATCCCCTCTGGTAACACAGGACTTACGTGTTCTCCTTCTTCTAATTTTTTGTTTAGTAGCTTATCTAAGTCTTTTTTTTCCATTAAAAATTTTTATTCATTAATCCAGTTAATACGATCTTGTTGATTAAACGGCCAAGGTGCGCCGTTGTTTTCAATGTTTGTCATCATTGCATTCAACTCAGAAGGAGCCGATGATTGCTCCATCACTAAATATTGTCGCATGTCCATTATAATTGACAATGGGTCAATTGAGATGGGACAAGCCTCAACGCAGGCGTTACAGGTTGTACAGGCCCATAATTCTTCTCGTGATATATGATGATCAAGTAAAGTCTTATTATCAACTTCTAGGCCTCGATCAAGTTGTTTGCCCACTTGTTCTAATCTGTCACGTGTGTCCATCATAATTTTACGTGGAGACAATTTTTTTCCAGTTTGATTGGCTGGGCATACGTCTGTGCATCTGCCACATTCTGTGCAACTATAGGCATTCATCAGCTGTATGCGATTCAAATCTTTCACATCTGCAGCACCAAAACTGATTGGTTCACTCTCAACTGCTGGTGAAGCATAGGGATCGGTACTTGGATCCATCATCAACTTTACCTCGTTGGCAACTGCCTCTGAATGTGAAAATCGACCTAGAGGATTGAGGTTGGCATAAAATGTATTGGGAAATGCAAGAATAATATGCAGGTGTTTGGAGTAATACAGATAATTTAAAAATACCAAAATTCCTATGATGTGAAGCCACCAACTCGTGCGCTCGATCGTCACTACAATGGCAAAAGACATCCCATCAAAAAGAGGTGTGAATAAACCACTAATGGGAAAATGGCCTGCTTGTGTATAATAAGATTGACCCTCAGGGTGTTGTTGCAACCAATAGTCAGAGGCGTTCATCGTTAAAAATAAAAACATCAAAATAAGTTCGATGTAAAGGATATAATCTGCATCCCTTTTTGGCCAACCTTTCATTTCTGGTTTTAAAAAACGTCGTATTCGCATGATGTTTCTCCTTATCCAAAAAGCTGAAACAGAAACGATAACCAACAAAGCAAAAATCTCAAATGTGGCGATTAACACATCGTATATGCTTCCCAAATAGGGGGAAAAGATACGATGGGTTCCAAAAAATCCATCGAGTATAATTTCAAGCAGCTCGATATTTATGACAATAAAACCGACATAAACGATGATGTGTAAAAACCCTGCAATTGGTCGCACTGTCATCTTCGATTGGCCCAAAGCAACGCGAGCCATATACTTCCATCGTTTCGATTTTTGATCAGATCGATTTGTTTTTTGCCCAAGCTTGATGTTGCGAATAATGCGTCGAACGTTTCTAGTGAACATGCCAATAGCAACAAAGAAAATAATCGCGAAAATGATACTACTCAGGTACACTATATTCGATTTCTATTCGGTTTGTAAATCTGTTGATTTGTATTTGACTTGTTTTTTTCCAAACAATGAAAAATGCACATATCGTTTTGGGTTGAGACGCATGTCTTCAAGAAGCAGTTGGATCTGCTTATTCGTTTGCTCAAGTGATTGGTGCAAATCGTCTTTGGTGACGAGTTGCCCAAGTGACCCCTCCCCTCTTTCGATACGATCGAGGATTTGAGATAAGTTTGACACTGCAGAGCCTAAATCGTCAAAAGTAACTCCTAGATTCGCCTCCTTTAGGGTAGAAGATACAACAGACAAATCATCTGTGAGTTCAGCAAGATTGTCAATTGTTTGATTTAATGCGCCATCCTGTGATAGGGAGTTATCGAGAGTTTCACTAATTGTGCGAAAATTGGAAATTGAAGTATTGAGGTTAGCAATAGAAGTTTGTAATTGTAACTGTACGTCAGTACTCAACACAGTGTTGACAGCAATCAAAACAGAGTCAGCATGAGTGATCATACTCTCAATTTTTTCTTGTAATGGGGTTAATTTATCATTGACCAGTTCAGAGAGGCCTGGGGCAATTAGGCCTTGTAAAGTGTCTCCTGATATTGCACGATCATCGCCATCAAAACTAGGATCAACAGCCAAAGATTTTCCACCAAGCAAACCAGCTTCGTAGATTTTTGCTGAACTGTTTTTTGAAAATTCATACTTTTTTTCTACACGAAAACGAACAACAATTCGCTGATTATCAGAGAGTAAATACACTTCGTCAATCGTTCCGACTTGAAAACCTTGAATGGTTACAGGAGTTCCTGGAACAAGACCTTCAGCGTTGTCGTAAAAAGCATAAAAAATATTGTCTCGCACAAACACATCATTTGATTTTAGGTAATTAAACCCAACAAAAAACAATGCAAAGCCAGCGATGGCAAAGATGGCAGTTTTGATTTCTTTAGACAAATTCACGCTAAAATTCTTAAGTGATAAAAATACGCATATAATTTGGGGAACAAAATAAGGGTTTAATTTCTTTTCAACGCTTTGTTAAGAGGAACAATCTCCTCTCCATCAAAGGCAACAATAAAACTACCATTGTATCCTTTTTCTATTGCATGTTGGTGTAGTTTTTTTGCTTGTTCATAACTACTAGCATTGCCCAAAAAATATTTGTACAAACTCCTGGCTTTTACACGTTTGATAGGAGACAATCCTTTAAAGTTGAATGATTTTGGTTCTAACATTGTTTTGCTAGCCGAAATTTGAACTCTAAAAACATAGTCTGATGTTATGCTTTCCTCGGCTAAATCTACACTGTTGTCTTCAAAAATAACATCCTCTTGCAAGTCAGATTGAAGTTGATTTTTATATGCGATAATTGCTTTTGCAATAGCTTGACTCATTTCGGTTTGACCTTTACTAGAGTTGAGATATGCGCCTTCAATTTTATTTGTCAAAAAACCAAGTTCAACCAATACACTCGGCATATATGTATTTCGCAAAACCAAAAACCCTGCTTGCTTAACTGTTCTGTTTTTTCGCTTTAAGTTTTGAACAAAACTCTGCTGTATGGTGTTGGCTGCTTGAATACTTTGATCCAAATAAGTTTCTTGCATCAGCACCAAACTTATCACAGATTCTGGGTTGTTAGGGTCAAAACCATCATAATTTTTTTCGTAGTCTTGTTCGAGAAAAATAACAGAGTTTTCTTTCTGTGCAATTCTAAAATTTCGATCATTTTCATGAAGACCCAACACAAAAGTGCCTGCCCCATAGGCATTAGAGGTATGCGCATCACAATGGACAGAGACAAACAAATCTGCTTTTGCTGAATTGGCAATTTCTGCACGTTTATTCAGGGGTATAAAAACATCGTTTTTTCTAGTGTAAATAATGTTGATATCAGAATTATTTTTTAGAATGGTACCGATTTTGAGTGTAACATTTAGAGCAATATGCTTTTCATAGTACTGATTTCCACGGTTTCCCGAATCTTTCCCACCATGGCCAGCATCGAGTACAACAGTAAAAGTGTCATCGCTTTTTGATTCTTGAGCATACAAACAAGTTATCAATAGAGTCAAGAAGATAGTAAAGAGAGATATATGACGCATCCTTCCCAAAAAAATAGTCGTATTTTTGAATTCTACAAAAAGGGGCTTTTGACAAAAGTAAGACATATTCAATCATTTCAGCTCTTTCCCTCATTGACAGTCGCATTATTGTCTTTTTTTTGGGTATTTGGACAGGATCAGTCTCTTCCAAATACAGAAATAGACTCTATTGCTACGAACGATACAGTCCTTCAGAATAAAGCAATGCTGCTGGACCAAATCAAACGAAATGCATTAGGAACCATTACGATTAATCGAGCAAAAAAGACCATGACGCTCTATGATGAAGCAGAACTTTACTATCAAAACATCGAGTTGAAGGCAGGGCAAATCGATTTGGATTACAACACCAATGTTGTTTTTGCAAGGCCAATCGCCGATAGTACTGGTCAGTATATCCAATATCCTTCTTTTAAACAAGGAAGTGATGAGGTTTTTCCAGATTCACTAAAATTTAATTTTAATAATAAAAAAGCTGTGATATGGAACTCTAAAAGCCAGCAGCAAGGCATGAATGTTTTAGCAGAGACCACAAAAAAGGAAAATGACTCGGTCTACTATATCAAAAATGCACGTATTACAACTTCAGAGGATGTAGAAAATCCAGATTATTTTATTCGCATTCGAAAAGGGAAGTTTGTACCACAAAAGAAAATTATTGCCAGCGGAAATCAGCTGTATATCGCTGATGTACCCACCCCTGTTTTTTTACCTTTTGCCTATTTTCCAATGACGCAAGACAGAGAAAGTGGTGTTATTTTTCCAACCATAGGCGAAAACTTTAGGCGTGGATATTTTATGCAAAATGGAGGTTATTACATTGCAGCAAGCGATTATTTTGACGTGGCATTATTGGGTGATTATTACACCAATGGTAGCTATGGTTTTCGTATCGAGTCGAACTACAATGTGAAATATAAATTTAGGGGGAATCTCTCGTTTCGTTTTGAAAATCTTATCAGTGGGGAAAGAGGGTTTCCAGGGTACAGCAAAAGCAATATTTACAATCTTCGTTGGTCCCATAGCAAGGATTCTAAATCAAATCCAAATAGTCGATTTTCAGCTTCTGTTAACCTGGGAAGTAGCACCTATTTTAGAGAATCACTAAATCAAATCAACACTGGAAATTTTTTAAATAATACCTTATCATCATCCGTTTCCTATGCAAGAACTTTTTCGAAATATCCCTCTGTAAATCTATCACTTTCAGCATCACATAGCCAGAACACAAGAACGCAAACAATAAACATGACATTGCCAACTTTTCAAGCAAATATGGAACGAATTTATCCTTTCGCAAAACGTACTGGAACAAAAAAAGGGATCATACAGAACATCAATTTTCAATACAGCGTTAGAGGGGAGAATAGGTTGCAAATGAAGGATGAAGAATTTTTAGCACCTGGGATGTTTGATAATGCAAAATCTGGTTTTAAACATCAAATCCCTATCAACACCTCTTTCAAAGTGGCAAAACACTTTAACTTTTCTGTTGGAGGAAACTATGAAGACACTTGGGTATTTGAGACAATTAAGAAAAATGACTATGATCGGCAACTTGGAAGTGTTGCTACGCAAGATACGATTCGAGGCTTCGATCGATTCAACAAATACAATTTTAGTGCGGGGGTAAGTACAACTCTTTATGGGATATTTGATTTTAAGGAAGATGCAAAAATCAAGTCGATACGTCATGTGATCAATACAAATGTCAGCTACAGCGAGTCGCCTAGTTTTGAAAAATACTATGACGAATACATCATAGATGCCGATGGAAATACTCGTGAATACACACGTTTTGAAACGAGTTTATATGGGCAACCTGGAATAAATAAATCTAGGTCAATGAGTTTTGCTTTGCGAAACACGATTGAAGCAAAAGTAAGAGACCCAGATTCTTTGGCAACTGAACCCAAAAAAATTAAAATTTTAAACAATTTAAATTTTTCAACCAGTTATAACTTTGAGGCAGATTCACTTCGCTGGAGTCCAGTAAGGATGTCGACAGTTATACCTATTTTAGACAACAAGCTAAATATTAATTTGGGAGCGACTTTTGACCCTTATGGTATCGATAAAAACGGAAGTAGAATCAACACCCTAAACATCAATAACGGAGGAGGTCTATTTCGAATGACCAGCGCAAACATGAATTGGGGATATAAATTTTCAAGTTCTTCCAAGTCAAATGATAATTCTTCTTCTACAAATGACTCGAGTAAAAATAATGATTTGTTTGGTGGGAGTCAAGATTTTAGTGACCGTAGGTTTACAGCTGAAAAAAGTAACACGCAAGGAGAAGAACAAAAGGAGGAAGAACAAAATACATTTTATCGCACAAAAATTCCATGGAGTATCAACCTTAGGCATAGTTTGACCTATTCAAATGCCAAGAAAAACCGGGACATTTCAAACAATTCTCTAATGGTCTCTGGGTCAGTTGGGCTGACACCCAAGTGGGATGTGGCGGTTTCAACTGGTTATGACTTCAAAAACAAAGGAATTACCTATACCAACTTTCGAATCGAAAGAGACTTGGATAGTTGGGTCATGAACTTGGCATGGACACCATTCGGAAATCGACAGTCATGGTACTTTTTTATAGGGGTAAGGAGTGGATTTTTAAGTGATTTAAAATATGAAAAGCGAAGAGAACCAGATAGAAAATTATAATATATAGATATGAAAAAAGTGATTGAAACAACAGAAGCACCTGCACCAATTGGGCCTTACAATCAAGCTATTTTGGTTGACAACACACTTTATTCAAGTGGTCAGATTGCACTGAATCCAAAAACGATGGAGCTGGTCAATGAGAACATTCAAGCAGAAACTACCCAAGTGATGAAAAACTTATCAGAGGTATTAAAAGCAGCAGGGATGGACTTTACCAATGTTGTAAAAGCAACCATTTATCTAGCAGATATGGGAGATTTTGTTCTTGTAAACGAAGTATATGGAGGCTATTTTAACGATGATGATGCGCCAGCAAGGGAAACTGTTCAAGTCGCACAGTTGCCCAAAAACGTTCGCGTCGAAATATCTGTGATTGCGATCCTTTAGCTTTCGGATTGATGATAGGAAACAAGCCCTTCGATAGGTTTTTTCAAAATCTTACCCAATTTCAAGCCACGAGAAATGAGCTGTGACTCTAGTTCTGAATTCAAATAATAAGCGATCGACCCAATAAAATGAATAGGTAACTCCTTGGCGTTATCGAATTGAAAAATTTGATTATCAATAAATAATCCTAACCCTTTATTGATGAGCGCTTGTGCGTATGGCTCATTTTTGTTGACAATCAAAAACTTGGCAAATGTTGCCAGATATGTATTTGGATTTGCTTTTTTGTAGAGGTTGGTTTTAATTTCCTCTGCACCCAAATTAAATTCTTCAGCAAATAATTTGGCCAAAGGTTGGGGGATTTTGTTAAAATAATAATCCCTGAGCAGCTGCCTTCCAAAATAATTGCCACTTGCGTCATCCATCAAGATATACCCCAACGATGTGATTTCTTGATGAACAGTCTTGCCATCAAAAAAACTACAATTGGAACCTGTACCAAGAATACAAACGATACTTGGATCACCAGGATCAGTGATTGCATATACAGCAGCAAAGGTGTCTTCCTTAACAGAGATAGATGCGTTTTGAAAGATACTTTTTAAAACATCACCCATCAATATTCGAGGTGGTTCTGTGCCACAACCTGCGCCATAAAAGTAAATGGAGTCAACCTCATTTCTAACGCGATATAAATCATAATTATTAATGATTCGCTCTTCAATGATTGCTTCTGTCAGCACCTGAGGATTTAAGCCAAGGGTATGCGTCTCTAGCAAAATATTGTTTGAACCATCAATAGCGATCCAATCGGTTTTTGTTGACCCACTATCAATAATAAGTTTCATAGATTCAGATTAGATTATAGGGCTTGAACGTGTAGTGCGAGGTCAATCAATTTATTAGAATAACCTGCTTCATTATCATACCAAGAAACAATTTTGAAGAATGTTTCGTTAAGTTGAATCCCTGCATTGGCATCAACAATTGATGTTCTTGCATCTCCAATAAAGTCTTGTGAAACAACCAATTCTTTGGTAAACCCTAATATTCCACTCATAGAAGTATTAGAGGCATTTTCAAGAGCAGCCATAACCTCATCGTAACTTGTATTTTTCTCAAGCTTCACTGTTAGGTCAACGACAGATACATCTGCAGTTGGTACGCGAAATGCCATTCCAGTAATTTTACCAACCAGTGATGGAATCACCTTTGTTACTGCTTTGGCAGCTCCAGTTGATGCAGGAATGATGTTGAGCAACGATGAGCGACCCCCTCGATAGTCTTTACGTGATGGCCCATCGACAGTCATTTGCGTAGCTGTTACAGCGTGAACTGTTGTCATCAAGGCTTCTGCAATTCCAAAATTATCATGCAATACTTTTGCCAAAGGAGCAAGACAGTTTGTTGTACAAGAAGCGTTGGAAACAATCATGTCTGAAGATGTAGCATCAGTATGATTTACCCCCATCACAAACATTGGTGCGTCAGCAGATGGTGCAGAAATGACTACTTTTTTTGCGCCACCGTCAATATGAAGCTGTGCCTTTTCAAGATTTGTAAAAATTCCTGTACACTCCGCAACAATTTCAGCTCCTGCCTCATCCCACTTTAAATTTTGTGGATTTCTCTCTGCCGTAATTCGGATAGTTTTTCCATTGATTACAAGGTGGCCTCCTTCAATTTCAATTGAAGCTGGGCAAGTGCCATGAACAGAATCGTATTTTAACAGGTATACAAGGTGTTCGACATCAAGTAAATCATTGATGGCTACGACATCGACCTTGTCATTTTGCAGTGATGCACGAAGAACCATTCTTCCGATTCGTCCAAATCCATTAATACCTAATTTAAGTGTTGACATAGTTATTTTTTGTTTTGATTAAATTATTTAAAGAGTCATAATATCTGAAACTCTGATGAGTTCGCGTTTGATTTTTGATTTTCCTTTTATTGCTTTGTCAAGTGGAGTTAAGATCATTTCCCCATTTTGCATGCCCACCATGTGGCCTCTAAAACCATCGATTAAACACTCGACAGCTTTTAGACCCATGCGGCTTGCCAAAACCCGATCAAAACAAGATGGTGTACCACCTCGTTGAATATGACCCAGTACAGACACTCTAACCTCATAGTCAGGCATATTATTTTCAACGTGTTCTGCAAGTTCAAATACATTTTTACCAATCTTATCACCCTCTGCGACGATGACGATACTCGAAGATTTTCCTGATTTTTTACTCCTCTGCAATGACTCTAATAAACGATCAAGACCAAGGTTTTCTTCAGGTATTAAGATTTCCTCTGCGCCAGCTCCTATCCCAACATTCAGAGCAATATGACCTGCATCTCGTCCCATAACTTCAACAAAAAACAATCTATTGTGTGAAATGGCCGTATCTCTGATTTTATCAATCGCCTCAACAACTGTGTTTAGAGCTGTGTCATAGCCTATGGTATGGGATGTACCATAGATGTCATTATCTATTGTTCCTGGAATGCCAATCACTGGAATATTATACTCTTGTTCAAAAATCATTCCACCAGTAAAGCTGCCATCACCTCCAATGACAATCAAAGCATCTACGTTGTGCTTTTTCAGGTTTTCATAAGCTTTTTGCCTACCCTTTTTGTCGTGAAAATCTAGTGATCTAGCAGATTTAAGTTTTGTGCCACCCTTGTTGATTATGTTGTTTACGCTCCTGGGGTTTAATGGTCGAATGTCACCTTCAATCAAGCCTTGGTATCCACGATATACCCCAGAGCATTCTAGACTGAAGTGAGAGCAACTGCGAACAACAGATCGTATCGCAGCGTTCATACCCGGAGCATCTCCACCAGAAGTCAGTACAGCAATATGTTTTGGTTTTATAGACATATTGAAGAAGCGAAATTACGAACTATATTTCTGAAATCATTGATATTATTAGAAATTGAAGATTAAAAAATAAAAGTGGTGAAAATCGTACTTTAAATCAACATTTTTCATCAAATCGCGTTCTTTTTTACAATCTTTTTAATCAAAGATTTAAAATCATCGAATTCTACTTGATATGATAGACCAATCCCCTGCGTATATCCTAACTCATCTCCAAAGTATTGAAATTCATTTTCTCTGTTGAAGATACGTGCACGAAGCGCACCATCTTTACTCAATAAAAACTCAATCGTAACATCCCCAACAATGATTGTTTCTTCAACACCACCAAATGGAACTCCGAGCTTGCCATTGATCAGCAATCGATCTGACACTTTGGTGACCAATGTCAAACCCAGTCGATCGCGTGTACGTGCGATTGATTCGGAGTTACGATCACCTTGCAAATAATTTAGTCCGAGTTTAAGCTTCTCCTCATCTCCAGAAAATATAGATTCAAAAACACCTGATGCTTTTTGAAAAAGGTTGTTCGTTAGTGCTTGTACTGTAATGGCTGAAAGTGATAAATCACTGATAAAAACACCTTGCGACAACAAGGATATGGCTTGGATTTGCCTGCGCTCTTCATCATCGAGTTTATAGGCAAGGTCATTTCGAACATTTGCAGAGGTGTTTGGGAAATCGATCGTAAAGCTAGGTGCTTCCAGTTGCATAATGCTACCTGTCAAATTAATTTTTACATCTGTTGGGATTTTTCTATTCAGTCCTGGATTTTCCAGCAAAATAGCTGGATTTGCTCCACCAGGCACTTCATAATTCGCTTGTAAATTCAGTTGAGCATCCAGTGGATTACCATTCCATAATATTGTTCCGCCAGGCTCAAGACGAAATTCTTTTTCTAAGATGCCAAAATTTTTGAATTGATAGATTCCATTTAAAGCAATAAAGTCTCCAAATACATTAAAATTTCCATCTGTGTTTATTTCCATCAGAATACTTCCAACGCCAGAGCCTCGAAGTGTACTTCCCGTGTCGCTGTCAAATAAAAGCTCTAACTCTGCATCTTGTGTAATTGACAAATCAAAATTAAGTGTCAAACCCTTTATCATACTGAGAGAACTTGTTTCATTGTTATCATTTTCAGTTGCTTTTTTATCAATAAATTTTAGATATGAAACATCCTCAATACTGCTTCTGTTATCAACTGCAATAACAATATTTGTACCATCTGCCGAGCTGCCATCAAGGTCAAAAGTCAGAGATTGGGTTGGTCCATGAATACGCGCATTTCCATTGAAAAACGCCTTCCCATAATAGTTATTATCATTACTATCGTCTGTGTCGAGAATGAGAAAGTTTGGACTCGTAAAATTCATGTCCAAGTCGAAGAACTTGAAGTTTTGATGAAGAACTGTGCCATCAAAAGAAGCCGACGTCGAATTAAATCTATCGATCAAAGTCGTTGGCTCAAACGCAAAAGATGTTGGACTTACCATTACGCTCGACCCATCTACTAAGCCATATCCTACATTTAAGTAAGGAACAGAAAATTGAAACCCATCCAAAAACAACTCCCCTTGCAACATTGGCTGACTCCATTTGCCATCGATGGAGACAGAGCCGTCAATCTGTCCCTGTACATCTGTCATAGCATTTCCAATCAACTGATCAAGGATAGCTGCTGGAAAAGACTGAAAAGTGGCATTCAGGTTGAGGTTATTCTCATTTTCAGATGAAATCAGACCCCCTACAGAGCTAGTCATAAAACCATTTTCGATAGTGTTGAACGACAATTGATATGCGTCTTGATCCTCAGTAGAGCTCAGCGAAACAAGTGCATCTCCCAACATTACGTTGTTGAATATCATAGAGTCAATTTTCACATCTGCCTCGCCTCCAAATTGATCGTTATCAATAGTAATGTCCAGGGTGCCGTTGGTTATTCCACTGATATTTCTCTTTGGTTTTGGTAAAATAAAGTCAGAGAGATTTATGTTTGCAAAAAGTATATTTAATCGTTTCGATGCCTG
Source organism: uncultured Flavobacteriaceae bacterium (assembly GCA_913051755.1). The sequence goes on along the minus strand of CAJXBR010000002.1, from coordinate 16,218 downwards.
TTGATAAAATGAAAAGTGAAGCGCTGATTCATTATTTGAAAAAACAGTAGAACCAATCTCAAAACCCTTTTTTGCTAGCAGTATTTTACTCGTTCTGTTGTCGAAGTGATTGATCTTCCATTGCTTCGAATGAAAAGCAATTGTTGATGGCTGGATGCCAAACTCTAATTCCTGTTTTTCATTGAGTGTAGCATAAAAATTCAAATCGCTACTTAATGAATTATTTTCAAATTCTGCTCTAAAGTACAATTTGTCATCAAATACTGAATTGATTAACCAGAACTGATCCAAGTTAAAATCGCCTCCATTGACCTGCTCAATTTGCAGGCTGGTTTTGTAAAAAGGATTCCCATTGTCCATTGTTAAAAGAACCTCTGAAAAGCTGTTGTTCTCATAAAGAATATTTGGAATATCAATCTGAAAAAATGTATCATTCGGATTAGCACTGAGCTTGCCACGACAGAAAGAATCATCAGGGATTGTAATTTGTTCTAGAATAGCGCCAGAAAACTTCTCTTTTATGTTGATGTTAAAATTCATAAAAGAGGATTTATCCATTTCAATTGACTGATAATTGGAAAAGTAGCTTCCAAAAGAGTTACGAAGCATTTTTTCTATATCCAACAATTCAAATCTGCCATAAATCAACCCATTTATAAAATCAGCAGATTGGAAATTAAAAAAGCGTAAATCTTTGTTGACTCTCGACTGAATTGTAAAATCTTCAAAAGCGTATAGCTGATCATCGACACTGATTTGCACAGAATTTGCCCTGATATCTCCAATTAATTCATCTACTTGATTTCCAAGACTTACAATTTCAAAGTTTCCAGAAAAATCTCTTTTCTTTTTAAAAGTAGAAGGAAAAATACTTTTTAGTTTTAGTTGATTCACCTCAAAAAATGCTGACAATTTCTGAATGGAGTCATTTGCATTAAACTCACCCTCCATCTGCATTTTTACTTCACTGTCATTAATATCAACTAAGCCAATAATTTGGTTGTTTTTTGCATCGAGGTTTACTGAAATAGAATCTAGTATAATGTCATGATATGAAAAGGAGGAAAAATGTCCACTCAGTTCTGTGTCAAGCTGATTGAGTTGAAGACCCCTTCCTTTTACAACAAATGAAAAATCACTAACACCTAAAGTGTTTTGCTTTAGTAAACCTCCCATATCAAATTGATTTCCTCGAATCTTTCCATCGTAGAGTGGAAGCAATTGAGAATCTTCTCTCAAAAAATCAACGTCAACATCCAACAGACCAAATGAGGTGTATAGCGCCATATCAATCCTATGATTGGAGGAGCGGCGTGTCATCTCTCCAGTCATTTTTGAGGTTCCCAAATGTTGTAGAAAATCTACTTGTGACTGCTCTAAACTCGGCACAAATGCTAGGATGTCTTTTGGATTAATAATCAGTTCATCAATGACTAAATTTGAGGTTTTTTTCATATTGTTTAAAGAAAATGAACCCGAAAAATTACTATCTGAAAGAGAAAGTCGAATAGAATCTAATGAAAATTTGTTAGGTGTTCCAGAAAAAATAAGTTCATCTAAAGCAAAGCTATCCGATGCTGAGACGTTAGGAACAAAAGAACGCATATCCTCCATCCCGATGTAAGACTCTTTTACATGAGCATCAATAAAAATATCATTGAATGAATCTTGTGATACACCTGCTGGAAAGCGCATTGAAAGATCAACGATGAGATGTGAGTTTGGAGTGTTCACATTTAATTTTTCAAGTCTGGCTACTCCAGATGCCACAGAAAAAGAAGCATTAGAATGAATAATATCCAAAGCATAATCCTCAACAAATAGGCTCATTTCTTCAATCGCTGCTGAAAAATCATCGCTTTTGGAAGAAATGTCGATGAGATTCGCATTGAGATTGGAAATGATTTGATAAGTAGAATCGATATCATTTTCGTCAAGGAATTGAAGCTTGCTTTCTTTGAGTTTGACTTGACTTGCACTGAACTTCGCTCCTTTTGAGAAATTAAATTTTTCTAAAAAAACATCTAAGTTGGATAGGTTTTCATTTCTATATGTAACATGATTCAGCAAAAAAGAATCTATAGTAACTTCGCCCAAATAGATGTCATTATTGATCAAACCACCAAAGTGACGAGACTCAATTTCAAGGTGATTCACAAAAATCAAAGTATCATTTTTATGATCTTTGATGAGCAAGTCTTCAAATAAGCTCATGCCAACAGGATTCATAAAAAATGAATTAATCGAGAGGTCAACATCAAAATCATTGATGAGTTTGTTCTTGATCCATGAGTTCAAGGCAGATTGCCCAATTGGAGAAAAAAATAAGATAATTGTGAGTAAGGTAAGACCAATACTCGTGACTGTAATTTTTTTTGCGGTACGCCAGTGTTTTTGGGTCAAACCAATGTGTTAACTTTGTGCATCAAACAAGAATCATGCCTGTCATACTCGGAATAGAATCATCATGCGACGATACTGCAGCTGCTGTACTCGTTGACGGGCATATTCAATCGAATATTATTTCCAGTCAAAAAGTTCACAAACAATACGGGGGTGTTGTCCCCGAGTTGGCTGCTCGTGCCCACCTGCAAAATATCATTCCAGTAGTCGACCAAGCACTTCGTACAGCAAATATCGACAAAAAAGAGGTAAATGCAGTAGCATACACTTTGGGTCCAGGACTTATTGGCTCGCTGTTGGTTGGAAATTCTTTTGCCAAATCATTTGCACTCTCATTGGATGTACCATTGATCGAAGTCAATCATATGCAAGCTCATTTGCTTGTTCACTTTGAAAAATCCATTCCAAATCCCTCATTTCCATTCTTAGGACTTACTGTTTCGGGCGGTCACACACAGTTGGTTTTGGTCAGCAGTCCAAACCAAATGGAATTGATTGGACAGACACTAGATGATGCTGTAGGTGAGGCCTTTGATAAGGTTGGTAAAATGATCGGACTACCCTATCCTGCTGGGCCTTTTATCGATAAATATGCACAAAATGGAAAAGCAAATATTCCATTTCCATTACCAAAGGTTTCAGACCTGAATTTTAGTTTTAGTGGATTTAAAACCAGTGTTTTATATCATTTGAGAAAACAACAGCAACTGGATGAGCATTATATTCAAAATCACTTAGATGATTTGTGTGCATCGGTACAGCACACGCTTGTCAATATTTTGATGGAAAAACTTGAAAAAGCAGTCATCAAAACAGGGGTTAAAGTGGTTGTCATTGGTGGAGGTGTTTCAGCAAACACTGGACTTCGACAGGCATTGTCAAAAAAAATGGATTGGAATGTATTTATCCCACCTTTGGCCTTCACAACAGATAACGCAGCAATGATTGCAGTTGCTGGTTACTTCAAATATCAAAAAAATATATTTGGCGCATTGGATCGTCAAGCGCAATCTAGAATGTCATTGTAATGCAACAGTTTTATATTCCCACATTAACAAAAGAAGATAAAGAATTTCATTTCGATAAAATTGAAAGCAAGCACTTATCCAAAGTTGTAAGAAAAAAAATTGGAGATGTAATTACAGTTGTCAATGGTGTTGGGTATAGATTCGAGGCAACATTGACATCATTCCACGACAAACAATGTATAGCAGTTGTCAATCAATGCGAAAAGATCGCTTCAGATCCTTATCACTTACACTTATTCATCGCACCCACCAAACGCAATGATCGTATGGAATGGTTTGTTGAGAAAGCTACCGAAATTGGCGTTCATGCCATCACTCCTATCATTTGTCAGCGAAGCGAACGAAAAGTTGTGAAGCAAGAACGCTTACATAAAATCGCTATTGCTGCCATGAAACAGTCTTTGGGAGCTTATCTACCAGTCATTCATCCCTCTAGCGACTTTTTCACTGCATTGAAACAATTGGAGGGCAAAGCATTGATCGCACATTGTCAAGACACAAAAAAAATGACATTAGACAGTCAATTGCTAGCGCATCAATCGATATCCATTTTTATAGGTCCAGAAGGCGATTTTAGTACAGAAGAAATCAAAGCTGCAGCTGATGCCAATGTCACTGCCATCACACTCGGAACAAAACGATTGCGTACCGAAACTGCAGGAATTATCGCCTGTCATAGTGTTTCACAATTATATATGTAAAAAACTTATCTTTAGGCTATGAATCCAAAAGAACTGACTAAAGCGATTGTCCAAGCCTTTCTCATTATTGTCCTTCTGATAGGATTATTTGAGGTCATTGTTTCCATACAATCGGTTGTTTTATACATCATCATCGCAGCAGTCGTGTCACTAATTGGGCGCCCCATAACGCTACTTTTAAAGAAAATTAAATTTAGTAACACATTATCCTCAGTCACAACAATTGCAATATTGATGATGACATTTTTTGGGATTGTACGTTTGTTATTTCCAGTGATTTTTGAACAAGCAAAAAACCTTTCCCTTCTCAATGTGACTGCCTTTGAGGCTACTGCCACACAACTGATTGACGAACTCAGTCTGTATCTAAGTGGATATGGGATTGACTTACAAAGTTGGGTCGATCGAAGCTTGGCTGAGTTTGATTACAGTTTTCTGCCAGATACTTTGAATACTATCCTTAATGGACTCAGTGGTTTTACAATTGGCGTATTTTCAGTCATTTTTATATCGTTTTTCTTTTTAAAAGACAGTGGTTTACTAGAGAAAATGGTCATGGTTTTTGTAGCTGATAAAAACACTTCAAGGGTTGAAAAGTCAATACTTTCAATCAAAAATTTATTATCGAGATATTTTATCGGATTGCTCATACAGATTACTGTTTTATTCGTCATCTACACTATTGTCTTATTGATATTCGGCATACCAAATGCAGTGACCATATCACTGGTTTGTGCACTGCTAAATATCATTCCATTTTTAGGACCAATCATTGGGTCATTTTTATTGGTTTTTTTAACTATGACAAGTAATCTCGATGCCAGTTTTGCAACTGAAACGCTTCCCAAGACCATCTATGTATTTATTGGATTTGCAATTGGACAGTTGATCGACAATTTTTTGACGCAGCCCTTTGTTTTTTCTGCATCTGTCAAGTCACATCCACTCGAAATTTTTATTGTGATTCTTATCGGGGGTCTCTTGTTTGGTCCATTGGGAATGATCATTGCTGTACCATCCTACACAGCTTTAAAAGTGATTTTTAAAGAATTTTATGCGCATAATAAAATTGTAAAAGCATTAACCAAAGACATCTAAAAATGATATTATCAAGTACTGAAACTGTTGCCAATCACACAATTACAGAAACATTAGGAATTGCTAGAGGAAGCACAGTAAGAAGTAGAAATATAGGGCGAGATATTTTTGCAAGCCTCAAGAACATCGTAGGAGGTGAAATCGAAGAATACACCAAGCTTCAAGCGGATGCTAGAGAACAAGCCCTTGAACGAATGATCAATGACGCAAAAAAACTAGATGCCGACGCAATAGTGAATGTTCGATTCACTACGTCTGTTGTTGCGCAAGGTGCATCCGAAATGTTGGCATACGGAACAGCTGTCAAACTAAAATAGATGGTATTTTTCTTTTATTTGGCGGTTGGAATTGTATTGATTGTGTTGGCAATCACAAAATATAATGAGCGTCAAAATGATGACTTTGATAAGCGAAGCAATTGAGTAGGCAAATTTGTTGTCGATTTTCAGCTGATAATGTATTTTTGCGAACGATTTAGTTTCGACTAAGGAGAGGTGCCAGAGTGGTAATGGAGCAGATTGCTAATCTGTCAACGCGAAAGTGTTGCCTGGGTTCGAATCCCAGTCTCTCCGCTAAGACCCTTGTTAGTTGCTGATTTGCAAGGGTATTTTCTGGTCGCGTAGCTCAGCTGGATAGAGCATCTGCCTTCTAAGCAGACGGTCATAGGTTCGAATCCTATCGCGATCACTAGCCCCTTATTATGTTTACTGTCTATATCCTATACTCAAAATCTTTAGATTGTTATTACACTGGACATACTGCAAGTGTTGACGATTAACTTTTGAGACACAACAAAGGAAGTAGGAAGACAACCAAAACAGGCACACCATGGATCATCGTTCACACGGAAACATTTAAAAATAAAAACGAGTTGGTTAAAGTACACTCTGTTGAAATCTTGAAGATGAAATAGTTTCTTAAGAAACGAATTCAATACACAACAGAGATATAAGGTATTGAATAAATAAGCTACATTTCTTTAACGACAATAAATGTTGCTGTCGCTCCAGTTGATAAGTTCCATTGGTTGGAGGACAATAGCTTTTGGTCTTCATCAAAAACTCTGAGTTCAGCTGTGTTGGGACCAGATGAGCCTTGATTTAATGCTCTGAAGTCAAATTTGTTAAACCCTGGTTTTAAGTCAATCGTCATGATGAAGTATTGATTTTTGAGGAATAAGTCCTGCAATAAAATTTCATCGTTGAGCAAAATTTGAACGCGATCACCATCTTCGTATTCAAAATCACGACAAACGATTATTGCTTTTTTTGAAGTCGTGTTAACATCCCCCAAATAAGTATCTCCAAGATACCCCATGTTGGCATTATCTTCCTCACGTTTGCGCAATCGTTTGAGATAAGGTGCAGAAGCGTCCAAATATTGTTCTTTGGCAAAAAGAGATTTATTGGGATCATCTTTTTTATTGAGAAAGGAAAAATCATTAACTGAATTTTGGTTGGACATGATCCCCAAAACAGGTTTGTTGGGTGAAGGAAAAATAGGGATTTCTCCCTGATTCTCTTGTCCAAATACACCTAATGAACTAGCAAAAAGAGTACCAATTACTAATGATTTCCATAGCGTAGTCCGACTGCTGTGCCAAAAAAACATAAGCCCAAATTTACAAGAATAAGCCCAAACGTACCAAACAAAAACCATGCCTCATCATTTGACTTTGCAATAATCGCCTCTCCAACCACACTGATGCCAGCACCCACAAGTGCTAGCCCAATTACTGCGTACCAAAACCATTTTTTACGAAGATTTTTTTTCAAAGTATTTGTTATATCGCATATAAGAAATGAACCCAACCAGAGAAACAATGGCAATCGAATAATACACAAAGCTCGGGGTTATCACCTTATCACCACTTGCATAAGAATGCAAGCCAACCAAATAGAAATTGACCCCAAAATAGGTCATAATGATACTCGCAAAAGCAATGACGGACATGAGGTTAAACAACCATTTGCTTCGCATACCAGGGATCAATCGCATGTGTAAAACAAATGCATAAACGAGGATGCTAATCAGTGCCCAAGTTTCTTTTGGGTCCCAACCCCAATACCTTCCCCAACTTTCGTTGGCCCATTGTCCTCCGAGAAAGTTCCCAATGGTCAGCATCACTACACCAACAGTGAGTGCGAGCTCATTGACCACTGTCAACTCATCGATTGTCAATCGGATTCGTTTTTGGGTTATTTTGGTTGTCAATATCATCAGAATCATTGCAATGAATCCTACAATCATGCCCAATGCAAATGGACCATAACTTCCAACAATAACAGCAACGTGTATCATCAGCCAATAGCTATCCAATACAGGTACAAGATTCGCAATTTCGGGATCCATCCAGTTCCAGTGTGCAATCATCAATATCATAGAGGCAACAAAAGAAGTAGCAGCTATAGTTAGCTTGGATTTACGTCCAAAAGCAAGTCCAATTCCAACAGTGGCCCAAGCTACATATAGCATTGATTCATAAGCATCACTCCATGGCGCATGACCCGAAATGTACCAACGAGCCCCCATCCCTACTGTCTGAAGCACAAAAAGTAAAGCAATAATTCCAATACAAATTTTAGTTAAAAAGCTGAGGAAACGAACATCAAAAAGAATATGAAAAATAAGAACGAAAAACATAAATGTACCAACGTACATGTACCAAGCAAAAAGCTTCTTGAAAATATCATATTTGTTGTACATAACTTCAGCCTCAACTTTATCAGCCGAAGGCATGATATCATTTCCATATTTTCTTTGAAATCCTGAGATGCTTTCCAACAATTCGTCTGCCTGCTCGTAGGCACCCTGTCGCAGCGCCCCCAGATACAAAGGCATCACATTGGCGACATATAAAGAGTCAACCCCTTCAAAGGGATAATCAGTTGCCTCCTGGAATGAGACCCATTTATCATTTTCACTCTCTGGAACAGGGAAAATACGAAGTATTTTACCTTCAATTGCACTGTATAACAGGTTGATTCTTCGATCTGTTTCGATAAAATCTTTCTGAAATTGATTGGGGTTTGCAGCTTTGTATGCACCCTCAAGAGGCTGTGCCAATTTGTAATTACCACTTGTATCAAAAAAATTAACAAAAGAAGCATATTTTGCTTTCTCGTCTACACCAGCAATTCTTCGAAGGCTATCGTTACCCCTTTTCAAATAAATAAAAGGAACTTGATACCAAAGCAAAGGATTTTGCTGTATGGAAAGTAAAACTTGATCGGAATTTAATGATTGATAGGTATCTGATTTGCTCACCTTTCTAATGAGCTCAGAAGCAAATGTATTTGCTGGTTTCATGCGCCCACCCAAATCTTGAATCACTAGTTTTCCAAATTTATCAGCGTGTGTTGTAGGCACTGCTTGACGAATTAACAGCGAGTCGATGTTTTGAGATGCACTCTGCTCGTGCTGATGAGTTTGAGCGTTCAAGGATAACCCAAGCAACAGCATGATTGCAGTGAGGGATGTCTTTTTAACTCTTATTTTTTCGAGTTGAGTTGAAAGTGATTTAAATCTAGTTTTTCCGAAAAAAAGAATTCCAAGTAGGCCAATATAAAGAAGGAAATAACCAACATAAGTAATCCATGTTCCCCAAAAATCATGATTCACTGACAAGATTGTCCCTTTTTCATCGGGATCAAAAGAGGCTTGAAAAAAACGATACCCCCTGTGGTTAAGGATATGATTCATGTAGATATCGTGATCGAATGGAGGATAATCAGCGACGCTAACTTTACTCATAAAACTGCTGTAACTCTTTTCAGTTCCAGGATATTTTTCAGCGATAAAGTCATTCAACTTTAAAGCAAATGGAAGTTCGTGCTGCAAAGAGCCATATTGCACCCAAAAGTCTAATCCACCTAAAGAAACTTGTTTAGGGTCATTTGTAAAACCTTTAGCACCTAAAACCTGTACAGTTTCAGACACACCCTCCGTACTGATTTTTAGTGTTAATGCATCTTGAATTGCTTCTTCGTCTTTAACGATTTGATATGAACCGCGTATTGCTTGATCGGGAAAAACAAACTGCATTCCAGCCATTGAATACAAAGATCGAAAGCGAAGTGGAGTTTGCGTATCGGCTGATACATCTTCAATGGATTGCGTGGCCATTTGCATCGCAGTTCCAGAGAATGGCGTGTTAATCGTGTAATCATTATTGGTTTGATGCCATTCGATGTTAATTGCTCCATCTGTTGGGTTATTGAAGGTGAACAACACATTATGAATATTCACAATCTCACCAAAACCGATATAGTGATCGTGGCGGTTTCCATCACCAGATTCTACAATCTTGATGTAATAATCACCCTTTGGATCTTCAACCAAACTTTCAGTGGCATTGGAAATAAAATCAACGTATTCAATTGAAAACTTCTGTTCATTAAAGAAACTTCTCCAACGAAAATTATTATTCGTAGGCTCTGCAAACAGAAAGTCATCTTGTAATTTTTTTCTTTGTAATGCACCATCCATTTCACCATCGACAAGAACAGTAACATAAGTCTTTTCACTCAAAAAAGTGTTTGTTGTTTCTCCCTCACGAATAGGCATGACACCCTCAAATCCAAAGTAGCGTGTAACAAAAGCACCAAGTATGATTAAAATCCAAGCACTATGCAACAGTAGAATGGGCCATTTTTCCCATCGTAACAAACGATATTTTTTGATGTTACCAACAAAATTGACTACAAATACTCCCATGATCGCCTCAAACCACCAAGCATTATATACCCAAATCCTAGCAGTGGCAGTGTTATGGAAACTTTCGACAAAAGTACCCACAGCCATCGCTACACAAAAAACGATGAAGAGTATAGATGTAAGGCGAGTTGAGAATAAAAAACGAACCAATATCATGGCTTGTTTCATAGCTTTTTTTTTCAAAATTAAGGTATAACTAACAATTATCCTACTGTTAATTAGTGCATTATAAAATAAATTGGTTGCGAAAAAAAGCGATCCTAAAAAAGGTAGTCAGCGATTCTTTTAAGAATACAGATCAAATAGTTGACAGGCTTATTGAACCCATTTATTAGAAAAATCACAGTCTCTGTATGAGCGATTTACATTGATAAAAGTATCATCGATTTTTTCACCCATCCATTCTTGAATCGCGTTCAGTTGTTTCTCTTTCAAGGCTAAATCTTTAATTTTAACATAGTCATTTGCAAAATCGGCAGTGTGTTCATTGTAGCGATTAGTGACGATTAAAATCTTATATTTCTTATTTCCAGATCTATCTTCCTCAATCACAGGAGCTGAGATTTGGTTGTCTTCAAGATTTAAAATTTGGTTGTAAATCTCAGGATCGAGTTTTGTCAATTCAAATCTTGTATCTCCAGATGTAGGGTTGATCAAAACACCCCCATTAGATGCTGTATCCTTATCATCTGAAAATTCAAGTGCGGCGTCGGAGAAAGATATTTCTCCATCTTGAATTCGCTTTCGAATCAATTCAAGTTTTTCTTTTGCTTCACGAAGTTCTTTAGCAGAAACCTCTGGCACTAGGAGAACATGACGCACATCAATAAGCTGACCTCTAATCTTGTCGACTGTTACGATATGCCATCCAAAATCTGATTGAAATGGTTGTGAAATTTCTCCTTCTCTTAGTCGATATGCCTGATCTCTAAATTCTTTCACCATCATTGGTCGCTTGCGATCAAGTGTGTATCGACCTCCACGGGATCTTGAACCCGGATCTTGCGAATATAAAATCGCTTTGGAGGCAAAACTTGAACCATTTTCGAGTACATCATTGCGCATGGTTTCAAGCAAACGAATTGTTTTTTCAACCTCTTGATCAGTCGGAGTTGGATCAATAACAATTTGTGCAATTTCAAGTTCAGCACCAAAAACAGGTCGTTGGTTTATTGGAATTTTATCAAAAAAAGTACGCACCTCATCTGGTGTGACTTCAATTTCTTCAACGATACTGGTCTGCATCCTTTGGGAAAGCTGTTGTACGCGATTGATGTCAAAAAGTTCATTTCTAAAGCTTTGCTCATCTTTTTTCTTGTAAAATTCAAGAACCTTTTCCATACTTCCGAGTTCTTGAACAAAATAATCTATTGTTCTACCAACATAATCGTTAATTTCTCCGTCGCTGACTTCCAAGCTATCTTGCTCTGCGTGGTGGGCATACAACTTATCTTCCATAAGTTTTCCAAGCAAACTGCACTTTTCAATATTTCCAGTCGGAATTCCCTGAGATTGCAACTCGATATAAGCTTTTTCGATATCAGAATCAAGAATCACGTAATCACCAATCACTGCAGCGACTCCGTCAATCTTTATTCTTTCTTGGGTTGGTATACTGTCGGTTTGTGTATAGCCAAATTGAATGATCCCAAAAAAAGTAAAAACATAAATTGAACGAATCCAACTATTCATAAACCTCATATATATTTTGACGCAATCCTTCATCAATTATTTCTCGATCGAGCTGTCGCATCAATTCCAGTTTTCTTTTGTTGATTAAGATTTGCTTCAACGTTGGCTCTACATAGTCTAAAGGCGCCAAATCGTTACGTAAAACAACTTCTTCAACGACTACCAAATATACTTCTAAAGAATCTTGTAATTCAAAGAATGTATCATTTTTTAAGAAATTTTTATAACGTTTCTCAGATATTGAAGGCAATCGATTAAAAAACTGAGATGCCTGAACCCATATAGAATCATTCAAAGAGTAGGTCGTAAACTGAAGAGCGAGCGAATCCAGAAAGACTTTATCATCCTCATTAAATCGCCGAATGCTTTTCCGAATCGATTGAAGATTATAATTTTCATTTCTAACGCGAACGTATCGCCCACGCATGAGATCTTTATTTGTTTTAAAATTCAATTTGTTTTGTTCAAAATAAGATTCAATTTCTTCCTTTTCTACGATTGAGTCCAACTGAGACTGAATTGCCTTATCCTTATAGGTTTTGACATATAAATCGTTGCGATAGGTGCTGACCAATTCTTCAAGTCCCTTCTTCACTCGTGAGCTCAAATTGATTTCTGCTTTTTTTTGATATAACAACTCCTCTGCCCATTCATTTATTGTTCTCGTTGTGATTTGAATACTATCGCTTCCATTGGGTCCAATTTTATCTTCTAAATCAGAAATAAATAAAAAATCCTCGCCAACTCTCGCAACTGCATTTGATTCCTCAATCGTAGGTAAATCACATGAGCAAATAAGTAATAGTGTTATTATAAGATAAATGGATTTCATTTGACTATCGAGAATAATTGGGTGCTTCCTTGGTTATGGCAACATTATGCGGATGGCTTTCTTGTATACCAGATGATGTTATTTGTACAAATGTAGCCTTATCTTGTAAATTTTGAATGTCTTTAGCGCCACTATACCCCATTCCAGAACGAAGACCCCCAACAAACTGATGAATGCTTTCGTACAGCTCCCCCTTGTATGGGACTCTTCCAACAATCCCCTCAGGAACAAGTTTTTTAAAATCGTCTTCTACATCTTGAAAATAACGATCTTTACTGCCCTGTCTCATGGCTTCTACAGACCCCATACCACGATATGATTTGAACTTTCTACCTTCAAAAATAATTGTCTCACCAGGCGACTCTTTTGTTCCTGCCAACATAGATCCAAGCATTACAGATTGTGCACCAGCTGCTATTGCCTTCACAATATCTCCAGTATATCGCACTCCTCCGTCTGCAATGAGGGGTATACCTTTCTTTTCTAAAATTTTTGAAGCTTCTAAGATGGCCGAAAACTGTGGGTATCCAACTCCTGCAACTACACGAGTCGTACAAATAGATCCTGGGCCAATCCCAACCTTTACTCCGTCTGCCCCTGCTTTTGATAAGAAAGAGGCTGCTTCAGCTGTTGCGATGTTTCCAACTACAACATCTAAATCTTTATATTCTTTTTTTATTTTTTTTAGTACATCAGCAACTCCTTGTGTATGCCCATGTGCTGTGTCAATCACAACGCCATCAACCCCAGCGTTTACTAAAGCAGAACAGCGCTCCAAAACATCTTGAGTTACTCCTGCTGCAGCAGCAACACGAAGACGACCATAACTGTCTTTGTTTGCGTTAGGTTTTAAACTCACTTTGGTAATGTCTCTAAAGGTGATAAGACCCACGAGTTTATAGTCCTTGTCAACAACAGGTAATTTTTCGATTTTATGTGCTTGCAATATCTCTTCAGCATCAGACATTGATATACCTTCATGGACTGTGACTAGGTTTTCAGAAGTCATCACTTCCATCACAGGCCGCGACTGATTCTTTTCAAAACGCAAGTCTCGATTGGTGACTATTCCAATCAGTTTTTTTTTGGAATCAACAATTGGAATTCCGCCAATAGAATACTCAGCCATCAGATTTTTAGCATCTGAAACAAGGGCTGTGGTGGGCAATGTCACAGGGTCAATAATCATGCCTGACTCTGCACGTTTTACTTTTCGAACTTTTTCAGATTGAGCTTCAATACTCATGTTTTTGTGAAGTACACCGATCCCCCCTTCTCGAGCCATGGCAATGGCCATTTTGCTTTCAGTTACAGTGTCCATTGCTGCAGAAACGATTGGAACATTTAAGGGAATGTTTCGAGAAAATTTTGATTGGATATTAACTTCACGAGGAAGTACGTTTGAATATGAAGGTACCAACAAAATATCATCGTATGTTAAACCCAATCCTGAAATTTTTGATGAATGTTTTGGCATAGCAACTAATTAAAAATAGTTGCAGGCAAATATACAATAATAGAAATTTGATTTTATATTAATTAATTCTAAATTGAAATTAACCTGTAAATTATCTAAAACAGGTTTTTTAATGTAATTTTATTTAAAATTTAATAACAATGAATGAATTAATTAAAAGCAATAGCTGTATTAATTGTAAAAATATTTTGGAAAATACTTGTGAATTACATGAAGTTGAAGTTAATGAGAAACTAACTTGCAATGAATTTGTTCTAAAAAGCTAGTTTTAGTTCAGTATTTTTGATTCAGGTATTTTACTATTTATATCACAACTTTCTTTTTTACCGAAAATTTTATATCTGTATTTAGCTATCATATCATAGATTAAATCTCTGAAAACTTTTGGAAAAACGATTATCAAATACACAAATCCTTTTTTGTAACCAATAATTTTTAAACATTGGATTATTGCAGTAGATTTCTCAAAAATCAGTTGTTCAATTTCGTTGATTAAAACTACGTTTTTACCCGATTTAATTCTTTGATAATTTTCTTTAACATAATTGCTCTCAAAGTTTGTTATCATTATTCTATTTTCTTTATCCCTCTTTGAAATCCAAATCGCAAGAGAATTACACATTATACAGTGACCATCAATTACCAATACTATTTTTTTCATTTAAGTAAAATAAGATTCGCATTTTTTATTGAAAAAAATTAAATTTTTTGAATCAAAATCAAAATGTAAAGTAGTTTTTGGTTCATAAGAATCTTTTGAATAAAAATGAAATTCATTATGATTATGAGTAGCCTTAACCTTGTAATCTTTTCCCTGATAAAGTGATTTTATAATGATAATTGGATACTTAGATTTTTCAACTATCTTAATATGCTCTGGTCTAATATAATGCCTCTTGCCTTGAAAGTTTATTTCATTAAGATCACCCAGCAATTCTGCACAGTAACAATTCGAGGGTTGACAATACATATTTTGTGGACTATCATATTGCTGCAAAACACCACCTTTAAACACTAATATTTTATCTGAAATATTTAAAATATTATTTATGTCATGAGTTACTAAAATTGTAGTAATTTTTTTTTGTTGAAGAATAGACTCAACATGATCTATTATTGATTTTTTAATTTTCTTATCCAAATTACTAAAGGGTTCATCCAGCAATAGTAAGTCTGGTTCCCTAATAATAGCTCTAACAATACAAACTCTTTGCCTTTCTCCTCCTGAAAGCTGATATGGATATCTATTTAGCAAAGTTTCTAGACCTGTAACATCTACTAGATTATCAATATTTTTTTTGAAAGCCGAATCTAAATTGAAAATTAAGTTGTTATAAACCGTTAAGTGAGGAAAAAGAGGAAAGTCCTGAAAAACATGAGCAATGTTTCTTCGCTGTGGCTTTACAAAAATATTTTCCGAATTTAAAACTGTTCCGTTTAATGAAATCAGGCCTTTATCCAATTTCTCCAGTCCAGAAACACTCCTTAGAAAGGTAGTTTTTCCAGAACCACTTTCACCAACAAATGATAAAATTTCCCCTTTGCTCATAGAAAAGCTCAGGTTTTTTAAAACAGGTTTATCACTACCGTATGACTTTTTAATGTTCTTAACAAAAAAATACATCTATCAGCTTAAATATTTTTTTACAACAAACAAAGTTAATGAGCATATTCCAATTATTAAAAGAGAAAATATTGAAGATAAATCAACCATTTCCTCAACTGCCAATTCATATGTTTTTGTTGAAAGTGTGTTAAAATTAAATGGCATGAGTATTAGTGTAATTGGTAATTCTTTCATCACATCAATAAAACAAAGCATAAATGCACTAATAATTCCCAATTTATTTAATGGTAAATATATTTTTCTAAGTAACCCATAATTATTTAAGCCAAGATTTTGTGCTTTTTCAAAGGTTGATTGTGGAATTTTATCAATACTAGATTTTAATGATGATCTACCAACTACTAAAAATCTTATTACAAGTGCGTAAATAAGTAATGAAAATGTACCGATTAAGGAAATATCAATGATGTTATTATTTAATAGTTTCGAAAAAATAATTAGTGAAAGACCAAGAACTGCACCAGGCAAAGCATATCCTATCGACGTTATTAGAGTTAACATTTTTGATTGACTAGATTTATATTGATTATCTACAAAAAGAATAAAAAACAAAAGAAAAACAATAATTAAACTGGAAACTGCAGATACAAATATTGAGTTAGCAGTATATGTAGTCAATTCAACCAATTTATATGAGCCAATAT
>CAJXBR010000001.1 GCA_913051755.1 uncultured Flavobacteriaceae bacterium | reverse complement strand
GCTTTTTTAGGTTGCAATTCTTCATCCAAAATACCACCTGCATGCCCACGCCAAGCATTTCGATCTGTCAAATTCCACATTGTTACAGAACTTACACTTGGTTTACTAAATAAAAGGGTATATAAGTCTTTGAGGTATGCAGCTTGATAATTCTCTCTTTCTTCGAGGCTTGGCAACGTCAATTGTTTACCTTTTCTTCTGAACTCTTTTCTTTTATTCAAAAACACTTGGTGGTCCTTCCAGTCCTTAAAAAGCTTAGAACTAGTGACAGTTACCTCAGTAAATTGAATGTCTTTGCCAAGTGGACCAAATGAATCAATCAGATCTATGAGTTCTTGCTCCTCAAGCACATTATCCTGCGTTTGCATATGCGCTTGCATGCCAATTGCTTGATAACCAACTCCTTTCTTAATAAAAAATTCATTCAGCTTAAAAAATTCAGGATCTTTGGGATGATAATGGTTATTGGTGTATATCTTAGACGAATCGATTTGGTTCACAAAATTGTATAAATCGAACATTGCAGGGTAAATTCCACCCTTATATTTTATCCAACGTGTGACGCCACTAGGAGTAACATGCTCCTTGAAAGGTGCAACAGCCTCATTGTAAACATCCCAATATTTTATTTCTGGGTATGAAAGTATCAAATCCTTAATTCGCTTATATATAATTTTTTCCAACTCTTCAGGATTATTATTATTGATGACCCATTTTGGAAGTGATTCATGCCAGAGCAATGGATGCCCTTTAATTTTCATTTTATTTCTAACCGCCCAAGATATTTTATCATCCATCCTTTTATTGAAACCACTGAGACCTCTTTTTTCATCTCTGGCACCCCAATAAAAACCTAGGGTCACGAAATTAAAAACCTCTAAAACTCTTTCTCTGTACATATTTTGGTATGAAGTTCCTTCAAAAGGACCCTCTTGGGTCATTGAAACCCCAAAATTAAATGCATGGTTTACTAACTCTATTTCCAATTTAGCAGATTCACTGCTGCTATTGTCTAGTATAAAAAATAACTTGGCCTCTCCTTTCCGATATGTATCAATACGCTCATTAGCACCTTCCAATTTCCATGGAACATGAACATCATATTGTTGGGATTTTACAGTAAAGAAAACCAAAAAAGTCATCAGAAATAACTGGCTCTTACTCATCAAATTAGTTTTTGTTACTAAGCAAAATTACCGAAAGCTTTACTGTTGAAGTAGAAGTTATTCGTCATAATTTATAATGAAATGTGATTTTAGTCAAGTGATCTGAAAAAATTCCAAACTTCATTTCAAATTAATAAATAATCTCCTGCGATATTATATTCACATAAGTCACATTCATCCAATATTCATCATCAATATTGGCAGTATACTTTTCGCATAAGATGAAAAGAAAATAAGGATGTGATTTCATACATATTGATTAATGAAATTAACTTCAAAAACCATGCTTCAAGATTCAAAAAACAACAAAACTATTCAGGATAAACTTCTCTCAAATGATAGACATTAATCAATTTTTCGATTAAAATCTTTTTGATTAATTCAATTTCTCGCAAACTGATATCTGCCTCATCAAATTGGTTTTCCTCTGCT
The DNA here is from genome assembly GCA_913051755.1 of uncultured Flavobacteriaceae bacterium. The sequence continues at coordinate 85,356 of CAJXBR010000001.1, read as the reverse complement.
TGTTCTTCAATAATTTTTTGTACGAAACTGGCGATTCCCTCAGCGGTTGGCTCTTGCAAACTTTTTGATGCTGCCTCTACACTATCGGCCATCATCAGTATCGCAGTTTCTTTTGAATATGGTTTAGGTCCGAGATAGCAAAAAATAGATTTATCTACATCTTCATTTTCTTTTTTTGCCCTATGATAAAAATACCTCGTGGGTGTAGTGCCATGATGAGTACGAATAAAATCGATGATACGATCAGGCAAATTGTTGCGTTTGGCAATTTCAATTCCATCGCTGATATGATTTAGAATCAAACGACTACTTTCAAATGGATCAAGCTCGTGATGGGGGTTGTAGTTTGTTGATTGATTCTCACTAAAATAAAGTGGATTATTCATCTTCCCGATGTCGTGGTATAATGCCCCTACCCTTACAAGTAGGGCGTTAGCGTTTACTTCATTGGCAGCTGCCTCAGCAATATTTGCAACTTGTAGAGAGTGATGAAATGTACCTGGTGCCTTTTCGGAAAGAGTTCTGAGTAGTTTTGAATTTGTATCCGAAAGTTCTAATAGAGATAAGTCAGAAACCAAACCAAATATCTTTTCAAAAACATAGACCAATGGATGTACAAAAAGAATACCTAAACCATTGATCAACAAAAACCCTAGATGGTCTAAAGACACTGTCGATAGATTTCCCTCATAGATTATATGAAAAGATATATAGCAAAAAACATAGGAAACAACAATGAGAACAGCAACGACAAATAGGTTTGCTCGTTTATATAAATCTGGCATTGTTAATGTTGCGATTGCACCAGCAACAAGCTGCATAAATATAAATGAGAAGTCACTCGGCACCATAAAACCAATCAGCAACAAGCCTATTAGGAATACAAAAAAGGCGAGTCGTGTGTCAAAAAAAGTCTTGAGTAGTAGTGGCACAATACAAAGTGGTACAACATAAACAAAATTAATATTGTAAGTCATTGCCAATTTGATTGCTGCGACCATGATCAAGATGGTAGAGAAAACAAAAACAACCTTGGTGTTATTTTCATAAACCAATGGACGATAGCGCCACAGAAACAAAAAAATCAGAAAAATTAAGATTGAAACCAGTATTGAATAACCAATAATAATTGACTGCTCACTTGAAGCCCACAAATCACTGAGGTATTCAACTCGCAGTGAATTTAAAATTTGAAATCTTTTTTGATCGACTACCTCACCTTGTGCAATGATTCGTTCTCCTTCTGCAACTACCCCTCGTGTAGGAAGTATGAGGGACAAAGATTCCTCCAATTTTTGCCTTGTTAGCATAGAGTCTAAAACTAGATTTGACTCAATATATTCGTTTAAAATCAATCGATTGGAGGCATTGGCAATAATGCCATTGAGTAGAGCGCTTTCATTTGAAAATGGAAGGCTATCATTGATTTTTAAGTCTGAAAACAACAGTTTCTGAGCACTGTTATCCCTGACAACTAAAATTGGTTTTGCGCTTTGTATTGCAAATGACGCATCAATCAGACCTGGTGAATACAAGTTAGTGAGATATTGATCCCAATCTTTTAGAAGCCTTGATGAAGAAAAGGTAGTGACTTGTTGGCGAATCCATTTTTTTGTCCGCTCAAGTGATCTTTTCTCGGCTAAGGTGTCTCTTGAAAAGATCAGTGGGCTTTCTTGTGCTACTGCCTGTCGTTCGGCATTGAGCTCCTCCTCCGACTTGGCAATTGGAAAGTCAAAAGGGGCTAAAAGTGTTTCGTAAGGCCATGGTTTTCCTGTTTGATAGTTGTATTTAAATCCTCCGCTTCGAGGAAAAAGGGAAACCAAACAAAAAGCAGTAATTAAAAAAAGGAAGGCCTTATAAATGAAAGACTGGTATTTGTAGAAAAATTGCATAGCTGTCTAATGGGTCAAAAATACGTTTTCTCAATTTCTTTCGCTAATCGATTCCAATTTGTTTGTATTTTTGGTCTATGCAATATGGAATATGCCCATTGAGTATTGTCCCACTAAGGGCAGAACCAAAAAATATGAGCGAACAAACATCTCAGTTACTTTATGGAGAGTTTTTCACTGTTATTGATACGCACAAGTCATGGTCAAAAATTAAAAATGAAAGTGATGGTTATGAAGGCTGGATCAACAACAAGCACTTTATACTGATCAAAAAAACTACTTTTCAAAAGCTTCAAAATACCCCAAAAGTATATTCCTCCGAACTCGTAGATTTTATTTGGAAAGGAGACGAAATTCTTTTTCCAACAACTATTGGAAGTCAAGTGAGTTCAGCCCAAACATTAGGTCATCGATTTGAGGGAAAACAACTACAAAATCCCAAATCAAAAGACAATCTAGTCAACACTGCCCTAAACTACCTAAATAGTCCCTATATGTGGGGAGGCAAATCGCCTTTTGGAATCGATTGCTCTGGGTTTGTTCAGTGTGCATATCAACTCCATGGCATCCAATTGCCAAGAGATGCTTACCTCCAAGCCGAGCATGGTGATACCCTAGGGTTTATTGATGAAAGTGAAGCAGGTGACTTGGCATTTTTTGATGATAAAGAAGGAAAAATCACGCATGTGGGCATCATCATGTCAGACCATCATATAATACATGCATTTGGGCAAGTGAGAATAGATCGGCTTGATCAAACAGGCATTTTCAACAATGCCCTTAACAAGCATACGCATAAGCTTCGTGTGATTAAGAAGATTGAGTTCTAAACTATTGCCCTAACTCCTCTAGTTTGGCTTTCATCATTTTGAACTTGGCAGCATCGCCAATTGTTCCAAAGATATTTTTTAGAGTTGTCAGTGCTTCGATATTAGTTGGGTCAATTTCGTTAAGTTTTTCCAAAAATGGTACTGCCTCCAAAAACAGTGCTTCTCTTTCTTTTTTAAACTGTTCGTATTTTATGTTGTCGACGCGTGAATTGCCCAATGCATTCATCTTTTCAACGATTTCAGGCTCTTCATCTAAAATGAGTGCAGCTAAGTTAATGTATGAAGCAGCATAGGTCGAGTCCAATTCAATCGCATTTTCGTAGTATGAGCGGGCTGTTGGTCTGTCGCCTTGGTCGGCTGTGATCACACCCAGGTTAAAATATAAAATATGATTGTTAGGATCCTTCTCGATGGCTTCCTTCATCAAAACACTAAATTTTTCCTTATCACCCAACTGGATGTAGAGATTTGCTTCCGTAAGTATTAAACCAACATCCAAAGGGTTGGCCTCTCGCGCTTCTTTAATGGCACCTATGGCCAAATCATTTCTCTTTTGCTGAACATATATTAAAGCAATATTTTTGACGATCTCTGGAAGTTTAGATTCTGTCATTTCAGTCCTGAAATTACTGTACTCTTTTTGTTTTTGGAAAAGAACATATGTCTCCGCAGACAACTCTATTTCTTCACCAGTATCGCTTTTAGTTGCATAAAATTTTTCTACCGAGCCAGTGTAATTCATGTCTTTAAGCTCTTGATAGTACGCAAGTGCTCGATCAAAATCACCCCCATTTACTGCGCTAGAAGCAGCATAGTATAAGTAGTCTGTATTTTGCTCTTGATCAACATTGTAAACCATGACCAGCAAGTCTGCAGCAACAACATAATTTTCATTCTGATTTTCCTCTACTGCCTTATTGACTGCTTCATTGCTGACCTTGTTGACCAGCATTTCGATTTCTGCCGTGTATTTAGAACTATTATTTACAGCCTCAAGTTGCTTGGCTGAAGCCAAAGCTTCAAAAGCTGCGCCGAACTGTTTTTGTTCGCTATAGATTTTTCCTGCCAAAAAATGATATTGCACTTGGTATTTAAGTTCAGAACCTTTAAAAAGTGATTGCGCTGCCAATAACTGTTCCAAAGCAGATGCATAATCTTCATTTTGAATTAGTTTATCGACTGATTTTAACTCCTTTTTTTGTGCAAAAAGAGAAAATGATAGTAAGAGGATCAAGGGGATAAGAATTTGCTTTAACATAATTATAAATTTTGATTATTGTTATGATTCACTTTGGGATTCAGAGGACATATCAACCTCAATATCTTCGACGTCTTCAATTTCATCTTCATCTTTTAACACCTTTGCAACAGCTGCAATGGAGTCGTTTTCACGAAGATTGATTAGGCGAACACCTTGCGTTGCTCTACCCATCACTCGAAGACTTTCGACTTCCATACGAATGGCAATACCTGACTTGTTGATAATCATCAAGTCATCACTGTCCGAAACATTTTTTATCGATACAAGACTACCTGTCTTTTCAGTAACTGATATCGTTTTAACCCCTTTCCCACCACGATTAGTCATTCGATAATCATCTAGTTTTGAGCGTTTTCCATAGCCATTTTCAGAAACAACCAAGATATCAGAATCCATATCATTGACTGAGATCATTCCAATTACTTCATCCTTGTCATTGGCTAGCCTGATCCCTCTAACGCCAGAGGCGTTACGACCCATAGGTCTTGTTTTGTTTTCCTCAAAACGAATTGCTTTACCAGACCTTACTGCCAAAACAACTTGCGACTGACCAGTTGTCAATTTTGCTTCCAACAGCACGTCTCCTTCTTTAATGGTTATGGCATTAATTCCGTTCGATCGAGGTCGTGAATATTGTTCCAAAGATGTCTTCTTTACCTGGCCTTTTTTAGTGGCCATAATCACATAATGAGAATTGATGTATTCTTCATCTTTCAAGTCCTGAGTACAAATAAATGCCATGACTTTATCATCCTGTTCGATGTTAATCAGGTTTTGAATCGCACGACCTTTTGACGTTTTTGATCCCTCAGGAATCTCAAATACACGCAACCAGAAACATCTTCCTTTTTGTGTGAAAAACAACATATACTGGTGGTTTGTACCAATGAACAAATGTTCCAAAAAGTCTTCATTTCTAGTCGTTGTTGCCTTCTGTCCAACACCACCACGATTTTGTATTTTATATTCTGCTAATGGCGTTCTCTTAATATAGCCTGCGTGCGAAATGGTAATCACTACCTTTTCATCTGGAATCATATCCTCAATACGAAATGAACCACCAACAAAATTGATTTCAGATCGACGTTCATCTCCATACTTTTCGACGATGTAGTTCGTCTCAGTCTTGATGATGCCCATACGGCGGTCTTTGTTGTCGAGTATATCTTTAAGATCTTTGATTGTTGATATCAATTCGTCATACTCAGCACGCAGTTTGTCTTGTTCTAGACCTGTGAGCTGGCGCAAGCGCATCTCAACAATGGCTTTTGCCTGTAATTCAGAAAGACTAAATTTTTTGATGAGTTTTTGACGTGCTTCGTCAGCATTGGACGATGCTTTTATCAGTGCAATGACTTGATCAATATTGTCAGACGCAATGATCATTCCCTCAAGGATGTGTGCGCGTTCCTCTGCTTTTTTCAGCTCGTAGGTAGTTCGGCGAACAACCACTTCATGTCTATGATAAATAAAATAACCAATCAGTTGCTTGAGATTTAGCAACTCTGGGCGACCATTAACCAGAGCGATATTGTTGACACTAAAGGAAGACTGTAAAGAGGTATACTTGTACAACATATTCAGAACAATGTTTGGTACAGCATCTCTTTTGAGAATGTAAACAATTCTCATACCCTTTCGGTCAGACTCATCACGAATGTTTGAGATTCCTTCAATTTTTTTATCATTTACCATCTCAGCGGTTTTTCGAATCATCTCCGCTTTATTGACTTGATAAGGAATTTCTGTTACAATGATACATTCACGCCCATCAACCTCTTCGATCTCTGCTTTTGCACGTAGCACAACACGTCCCCTACCTGTGTGAAAAGCCTCTTTTACGCCTTCATAACCATAGATGATACCACCAGTTGGAAAATCAGGTGCTTTGACATAGGTCATCAATTCGTCTATGGTGATGTCGGGGTTATCGATTTGTGCAATAATTCCCTCTGACACCTCTTTGAGGTTGTGTGGGGGCATATTTGTCGCCATTCCCACAGCAATACCAGATGCACCATTGACGAGCAGGTTTGGCACTTTGGTTGGTAAAACAGTTGGTTCTTTTATAGTATCGTCAAAGTTGAGTTGATAATCAACAGTATCCTTGTCGATATCTGCGAGCATTTCCTCTGATATTTTTTGCATCCTTGCCTCGGTATAACGCATTGCTGCAGGGCTATCCCCATCAACGGAACCAAAATTTCCTTGCCCATCAACCAACAGATAACGCAAACTCCATGACTGCGCCATACGAACCATAGTGTCATATACAGAGCTATCGCCGTGAGGGTGATACTTTCCTAATACTTCACCAACAATACGAGCTGATTTTTTATAAGAACTATTTGCACGAACACCCAAATCATACATGCCATATAAAACACGGCGGTGAACAGGCTTCATGCCATCACGAACATCAGGCAATGCACGCGATACTATGACAGACATAGAATAATCAATGTATGCAGACTTCATTTCATCCTCTATGTTGATAGGGATTAGCTTTTCTTCAATTGACATATGAAACGATGTGTTTTTTTGTTTTTTTAGGTACAGCTAATGTACTGATTCAATATGTATTTACCTGTTGATATTTTGATGTTTTTAAACAATTTTATCAACAGATTCTTTAAAAAAATGGATGAATTTTTATTTACATTTCCATTGTTTTTATGTATTTTTTTTGTCTATTAGCATAATATATTTTTAATTGTAAGTTCGAAAAAGAAATTTTAGTATGGATGATAATTTTTCTCCGCGTGTAAAAGACGTAATCAGCTACAGTAAAGAAGAGGCGCTACGATTGGGACATGACTTTATTGGAACAGAGCATTTGATGCTTGGTATCTTGCGCGATGGTAGTGGCAAAGCCATCAACATCTTGAACTCTCTAGAAATTGATTTAGACTATTTGAGAAGAAAAGTTGAAATATTAAGTCCTGCCAATTCTACACAAAGCCAGATGGCTAACAACAAAACAAATCTACACCTCACACGTCAAGCAGAGCGCGCATTAAAAACAACCTTCCTCGAGGCAAAACTCTTTCAAAATCCGTCAATCAATACAGCGCATTTATTGCTTTGTATTTTGCGAAACGAAAATGACCCAACTACCAAACTACTACACAAGTTGCAAATTGATTATGAAACAGTAAAAGATCAGTTTAAATTGATTTCAGCAGATGAAAGCGACGAAGTGATGGATATCTCCATGTCCTCACCTATGTCTGAGGAACCAGAAGACGATGCTAGTCCAAAAAAATCAAATCCATTTGGCACATCAGAATCAAAATCAAGTAAAAAATCAAGTACCCCTGTTTTAGACAATTTTGGTAGAGACCTTACTGCTCTAGCGAACAGTAACAAGCTCGATCCAGTGATTGGTCGTACCAAAGAAATTGAGCGTGTTTCTCAAATTTTAAGTCGTCGTAAAAAAAATAATCCTTTATTGATTGGAGAGCCGGGAGTTGGCAAATCAGCTATTGCAGAAGGCCTTGCCTTGCGTATTACACAAAAGAAAGTAGCGCGTGTGTTGTACAATAAACGAGTGGTAACTCTTGATTTGGCAAGTATTGTTGCAGGAACAAAGTATAGAGGTCAGTTTGAAGAGCGAATGAAGGCTGTAATGAATGAATTAGAAAAAAATGATAATATCATTCTTTTTATTGATGAAATTCACACAATTGTAGGTGCTGGCGGAGCAACTGGTAGTCTAGATGCATCGAATATGTTTAAACCAGCACTATCAAGAGGTGAAATTCAATGTGTAGGTGCCACAACTCTTGATGAGTATCGCCAACACATAGAAAAAGATGGCGCACTCGAACGAAGGTTTCAAAAGGTCATTGTCGAACCAACCTCAGTTGATGAAACCATTGAAATACTGCAAAACATTAAAGACAAGTACGAAAGCCATCACAATGTAAATTACACTGATAAAGCACTCATCGCCTGTGTAAAACTCACAAATCGTTATATGTCAGATCGTTTTTTACCAGACAAAGCTATCGACGCATTGGATGAAGCTGGATCAAGAGTTTATATCAACAATATGGATGTTCCACAAGAAATTGTTGATCTCGAAGAAAAGCTTGAGATTATTCGAGAAGAAAAGAACAGCGTCGTTAAAAAGCAAAAATACGAAGAAGCAGCCAAACTTCGTGACGATGAAAAACGAATCGAAAAGGAGTTATTACTAGCCCAAGAAGAGTGGCAAGAAACGCAAAAAGAAAATCGAGTGACAGTCAACGAATCAGATATTGCAGATGTGGTGTCAATGATGACAGGTATACCCGTCAATCGTATCGCCGAATCAGAAGGTATTCGTTTGAACAACCTCGCAGAGCAAATAAAAGAAAAAATTATTGGTCAAGATCAGGTTGTTGAAAAGGTTGTACGTGCAATTCAAAGAAATCGTGCAGGGTTGAAAAACCCCAAGAAACCAATTGGTTCATTTATCTTTTTAGGTCAAACTGGCGTTGGTAAAACACAATTGGCAAAAGTTTTAACAACAACTTTGTTTGATACCCCAGATGCGCTTATTCGTATCGACATGAGTGAATTCATGGAGAAATTTGCCATTTCACGACTGATTGGTGCGCCTCCAGGCTATGTTGGTTATGAAGAGGGTGGGCAGCTGACTGAGAAAGTTAGAAGAAAACCCTATGCTGTTGTTCTTCTAGATGAAATCGAAAAAGCTCATCCTGATGTCTTTAACATGCTTCTTCAAATTTTAGATGATGGCTTTATTACTGATTCCCTCGGCAGACGAGTTGACTTTAGAAATACAATCATAATCATGACATCGAACATTGGTGCACGTCAGGTTAAAGACTTTGGGTTGGGTGTTGGATTTGGCACTGCTGCGATCAAAGCACAAGCTGGTGATCATACAAAAAATGTGATCAAAAATGCATTAAAGAAAACCTTTGCTCCTGAATTTTTGAATCGAATTGATGATGTTGTTATTTTCAATTCACTTGAAAAAAGTCATATTGCAAAAATCATCAAAATTGAGTTAAAAGATTTAGAATCAAGAATACAAGAACTTGGATTCTCACTTAGCTTATCGAAAAAAGCAATCGAATTCTTAAACGATAAAGGCTTTGATTCAGCCTTTGGCGCTCGCCCTTTGAGTCGTGCGATTCAAAAGTATATTGAGGATGTACTCGCAGAGGAAATTGTGAAGAGTAAAATTCCTGAAGGTGCTTTGATTCAATTTGATTGGGATGGCAAAAGTGAAAATCTAAGCTTTTCGCTTTCGCATGAAAAGAACACTGCGAAACCCTAAATCTAATTCTTTTCTCTGTTATTATTTTTTTCAAAATCATAGCATTTCGACTTTAAAATTTGATATTTTTGCGCTTTGCTAAGCAAATGTGTTCTTTACTTTTCTTATACATTGTTTAAATTATGATAATAGCAAAATTTGGTGGAACTTCAGTTGCTGATAGCAGCTGTATCAATCGGGTACTCAAAATCGTTCAAATCAATTCAAAAAAACAAGTTGTTGTCGTTTCTGCTTTTGGAGGTATAACCAATATGATTCAAGAGTCGGCAGCCTTGGCAGCTAATGGGGATTTAAAATACCAAGAAATTTTATTGGAGGTAGAAAAACGACATTTAAGTTGCATAAAGAAACTAATTCCAATCGAGAAACAAAGTAAGGTGCTGAGTCAAATCAAACAACAACTCAATGCTTTGGGAACTCTTCATGAGGGCGTGTATTTGCTAAAAGAACTTTCTCCTAAAACAAAAGATCATATGTTGGGATTTGGGGAGCTTCTCTCCTATTACATCATCGCAAAAGCTGCAGAAGTTCTAAAATTGGATGTTGGTTTAAAAAACACTAGAGACCTTATTTTTACAATTGAAGACATGGGTAAAAATATGGTCGATTACCCCAAAACATTCAAATCGATTCGTTCGTATTTTAAAACAGTAAAACATCGCATCACCATTGTTCCTGGGTATGTTGCTAGCGATTTAAATGGCATTCCTACCACACTCGGCCGTGGTGGATCAGATTTGACTGCTGCTCTGTTTGCAAGTGCGTTAGACGCTGACCAACTTGAAATTTGGACAGACGTAAGTGGGATGTTTACAGCACATCCAAAATATGTAAAACAAGCTCGTGCAATCAAACAACTCTCCTATCATGAAGCCATGGAAATGTCACATTTTGGAGCAAAAGTGATATATCCACCAACCCTTCAGCCTGTTGCTGAAAAAAATATCCCAGTCGTAGTTAAAAATACTTTCCAGCCCGATGAGCCAGGAACATTCATTAGCAATGAGAGTGCTTCCAACAAAGAGGTGGTTCGTGGGATCAGCCATATCGAAAATATTGCTTTACTAACACTTGAAGGAAGTGGGATGATTGGCATCCCTGGATACTCCAAAAAGCTGCTATCAACACTGGCAAAGGAAAAAATCAATGTCATTATGATGACACAGGCCTCGTCAGAGCATTCGATCTGCATTGGCATTGAAAATAAACTAGCTGGAAAAGCCAAAAAATTGATAGAAAAGGATTTTGACTATGAAATTGAAACACAACAAATCAATCCAATTTCTATTGAAAACAACCTCTCTATCATTGCTCTTGTAGGCGAAAAAATGAAGAGTCATCAAGGAGTCAGTGGAAAAATGTTTAGTGCTCTTGGGCGAAACAATGTCAATGTAAAGGCCATTGCACAAGGAGCGTCAGAGAGGAATATTACTGCCGTGATAGACTCTACCAACACAAAACAGGCGTTGAATATTTTACACGAGGCGTTTTTCGAAACGGATATCAAACAAATCAACTTGTTTGTCACTGGCGTTGGTAATGTTGGAAGTAAGCTCATCGAGCAGCTTAACAGTCAAAAAGAATACCTCCAAAACCAATTGAGACTAAATATCAAAGTAGCTGGTATATCAAACTCCAGAAAAATGCTGATCGATGCAAATGGCATAGACCTAAACCATTGGGATGAACTCCTTTCGAAAGGCGAAAAAGCTGATCCAAGTACATTTTTTGAACATATCAAAAATCTAAACCTTCGCAACTCGATTTTTGTAGATAACACTGCCAATGAAGAAATTGCGCATACTTATCCACCTTTTTTAAAATCGAGTATTTCAGTCGTTACATGTAATAAAATTGCTGCAGCTGAAACCTATGAATACTACAGCCATCTAAAACAACTGGCGAGAACTTACAATGCGCCATATTTATTTGAAACAAATGTTGGTGCTGGCCTTCCGATTATCGACACCTTAAATCATCTAATTACTTCAGGTGATAAAGTACATACCATACAGGCGATACTGTCGGGTAGTTTGAACTTTGTGTTCAACGAGTATAATGAAAAAACCACTTTCAGAGAAGTTGTACAACAGGCAATGGATGCTGGCTTTACTGAACCTGATCCAAAAATTGATTTGAGTGGTGTGGATGTTGCTCGAAAAATTTTGATCCTCGCGAGAGAAAGTGGCTTACAGATGGAACTTCAAGATATTGAAAATGAGTCATTTTTACCACAAGATTGTTTGGACACAAAAGACAATGATAGCTTTTTGTCGTCTTTGGATGATCACAACGATCACTTTAAAAGTCTATTCACTTTGGCTGCATCAAAAAATTGTCGCTTGAAATATGTTGCTGAGCTTGTTGATGGTAAAGCTAGGGTTGGGTTAAAAGAAATTCCGATTGGACACGATTTCTACAATTTATCAGGTAGTGATAATATCGTATTGTTCTACACAGATCGCTATAATTACCAACCTCTTATTGTCAAGGGTGCTGGTGCTGGTGGAGAGGTCACTGCTTCAGGAATATTCGCTGATATTATAAGGATATCAAAACGCTAAATATGAGTCATGTTTCTGTATTTTCCCCTGCTAGTGTAGCCAATATATCATGTGGTTTTGATGTTTTGGGCGTTTGCCTAGACAATATTGGAGACATCCTTCATATTCAAGAAACATCTAAACCTGGAATTAAGATCACAGAAATCATTGGTCAGGATTTACCCCTAAACCCAAACAAAAATGTAGCAAGCGTAGCTGGAATGGCTCTATTGGCAGATCACAAATGCGATAGAGGTTTTGAAATCAAAATCGAAAAAGGAATTAAAGCAGGGAGTGGCATAGGAAGCTCTTCGGCAAGTGCAGCAGGCGCTGCAGTTGGCATTAATCATTTATTGGGAAACCCATACACTAGAAACGAGCTGATTTCTTTTGCAATGGAAGGCGAACGTGTTGCCTGTGGCACTGCTCATGCTGATAATGTATCCCCTGTTCTGTTGGGTGGCTTTACCCTTGTTCGGAGCCTCAAACCACTAGACGTTATTACCCTCAATTCGCCACTGGAATTGGCTGTCACGATCATCCATCCAGAAATTGAAATCAAAACTGCTGATGCTCGTGCTGTTTTACTCGACAAACTACATCTCGAACAAGCAATCGCACAAACAGCAAACTTGGGGGCATTGGTCACTGGATTATTTAAGGAGGATTATGAGTTGATCCGTCGATCACTAGTCGACCATATTGTCGAACCTGTACGTTCTATACTCATCCCTGGATTTGGTGAACTCAAAAAGGCAGCGAATGAAGCAGGTGCACTGGGAACTGGAATCTCAGGTTCTGGCCCTTCTGTCTTTGCACTCTCAAAAGGCATGACTACAGCAAAAAATGTGGGATTGGCCATGAAGAAAGTTTATGACAAAATTGAAGTACCCTACAACACCTACATCAGTTCTATCAACAATAAAGGTGTAAAAATTCTGTAATTAAAATGCAATATTTTAGTTTGAATAACAATGCTAAGGCAGTTGGTTTTGAAAAGGCAGTACGGTCTGGACTTGCACCAGATCGAGGTCTTTATTTTCCTCAACAAATCAACGCACTAAGTGACTCGTTTTGGGACAATTTCCTGCAAATGAATCATCATGAAATTACCTTACATGTCATTGAGCAGTTTGTTGGTGGTGAGATTCCTAAAGATGAATTACAAAAAATTATTGAGGACACTTTGTGTTTTGACTTTCCAGTTGTTGAGCTCAGTCAAAACCTTGCCACGCTTGAACTCTTTCATGGACCAACAATGGCTTTCAAAGACGTTGGTGGTCGTTTTATGGCGCGTTGCCTAGGCTATTTCAATCAAAATTCTGATGAAAAAGTTACTGTACTCGTTGCGACTTCAGGTGACACAGGAGGTGCTGTTGCAAGTGGTTTTTTGGGTGTTCCAGGAGTTGAAGTGGTGATTTTATACCCAAAGGGAAAGGTCAGTCATATACAGGAGCTTCAGCTCACAACTCAGAGTCAGAATATCACTGCATTAGAAGTTGATGGTGTTTTTGATGATTGTCAAGATATGGTTAAAACTGCCTTTCTCGACGAGACATTAAAACCCCATCGAAATTTGACTTCTGCCAACTCAATCAATGTTGCACGATGGCTACCCCAATCGTTTTACTACTTCTTTGCAGTACAAGAATTGATGAAGCGAAAGGTGAAAAACCCAATTGTTTTTTCTGTTCCAAGTGGAAATTTTGGGAATATATGTGCTGGGTTTATTGCCAAAGAATTAGGGCTTCCCATTTCGCATTTTATCGCCAGTACAAATCAAAACAATACATTTCCAAGGTATATGCAAAGTGGGATATATGATCCGCAACCCTCTGTGCAAACTATTTCAAATGCTATGGATGTTGGAAATCCAAGTAATTTTGATCGAATCAATAAGCTCTTTAACCAAGACTTATATCGCTTAAAAAATGTTTGCTCGTCTTACTATTTCTCTGACAAGGAAACACATAAAGCAATGCAAGAATTATATGAAAGTTTTAGTTATGTGGCAGATCCCCATGGAGCTATAGGATACTTGGGATTGCAAAAATACTTTGAGAACAATGCAGATTATTATGGCGTTTTTTTAGAAACTGCACATCCTGTCAAGTTTTTAGATGTCGTTGAAAAAGCGATCAAAACTAAGGTTAACATCCCTTTACAAATTGAAGAAATATTAGATCGTGTTCCTGAAAAAACACCTATTTCTTCCTATCGTGAATTCAAAGAATATTTAATCGACAACGCTTTCTAAAGATGGTAATACAAACTGATCTAGAGGACTGCTTTGTGCGGTGACTGCCTCGATTTTTTCAATTTCTCTTGGTGCAGCTGCAGATAGATTTACGGGTCCCTCGTTAGTAATCAATATGTCGTCCTCAATACGAATGGCTATGCCCCACCATTTTGGATCGCATGGGCTATTTGGAGGAATATAAATCCCAGGTTCAACTGTGATGACAGAGTTGGCTCGAAGAGGTCCATACGTACCAGGGTCATGCACATCTAGCCCAATATAATGAGATGTTCCATGAGGAAAATAGGTGAGAACTTCTTTTTCTGTCTTGATAATTCCAAGATCAATCAGCCCTTGTTGAATAATCGATCGAGCGACTCGATGGGGGTCAGAAAATGAAGCCCCTACAACCGAGGCTCTTATACCTGCATTTTGTGCTGCTAATACAAGGTTATAAATCTCAGCCTGCTCTTTGGTAAATTTTCCATTGGCTGGAATGGTTCGAGTTACATCTGCAGTGTAGTTCTGAAACTCGGCTCCCACATCCATCAATACAAGCTGATTGCCCACCTGATCGGCAGTGTTTGCAGTGTAATGAAGTACACATCCATGTACGCCTGCCCCAACAATCGAGGGGTAGCCAACGTGCTTTGCTCCATATTTTTTGAAAATAAATTCGTGTATCCCTTGTAATTCACGCTCGGATATGTTTGGATGAATGGCTTTCATCACCTCAACTTGGCCAATAGCTGACATTGCCACAGCTTGTTTGAGTATTTCAATTTCTTTTGCTGTTTTGATTTCTCGTAATGACCCAATCACATCTGACAAATACTCATGATCAATTGTGAGTGAATTGTCTTCGAGTCTCGACAGTTCCGATTGCTCAGAAATGAAGCCTTTAAAAGCAGTAAGAAGTGAAAACTGATCATTTTCATTTCTCGGGTGATCACGAACATCATCAAAAAATGGAAAATGGTTGATGTTATTTATTCCTTGTATAGAAGACAAGAAAGACTTAAACTTGGTGTTGCTCAGCACCTTATCAATTGCATACTCTTTTTGCGTTGCCTCTGGTCCTTTGACATCTCCTTCCCAAAGTGCATAGTAGGGGTCTTGGTCACGAACAAAGAGAATTTCTTGCACAGACGAACCTTCAACATCCATAGGCGTACCGAGCAAAACAAGTGCTGCATGTGCTTCTTGGAATCCTGTGAGATAATAAAAATTTGGGTTTTGATGAAAAAGGTGATCGACATCGTTGGTTCTGTTTCGGATTGGGGCAGAAAAAATCACCGAAATGCTATGTAGAGGTAATTGATCTAGTACCATTTGCCTGCGTTGTTTATGAAAACTTGGGTCAAGAGTTGGTGGTTCCTTTAGCTGCGAGTGAAGAATAAAAGTCGTCAAAAAAACCAATGTAATTGAAAGTCTAAACATTATTAACATTTTGTCCAAAATAAGCAAAATCACACTATTTTTGAAAAAATCCAAATGAGAAAAACATCACTTCATACATGTCATTTGGCACTTAAAGCCAAGATGGTTTCATTCGCTGGGTTTGAAATGCCTGTGCAATACACAGGTGTCGTTCGCGAACATCACGCCGTTCGTGATCATGCTGGGCTTTTTGATGTTTCTCATATGGGGGAGTTTTTGATCAGTGGACCTCAAGCTGTTCCTCTTATTCAATATGTGTTTAGTAATGATATTGAACGTTTAGATATTGGACAAGCGAAATATGGTTATATGCCAAATACAAAAGGAGGGATTGTCGATGATTTACTAGTTTATCGGATCGATCATCAGCGTTATATGTTTGTTGTCAATGCAGCAAATATTGAAAAAGATTGGAATTGGTTGATGACCCATAACAAGATGTTTGGAGCAACACTTGAAAACCAGTCTGATCATTGGAGCTTGTTGGCACTGCAAGGTCCAAAAGCGACTTCGATATTGGCTTCACTTACAGAAGCTAATGTTACAAAAATTCCTTTTTACAGCTTTATATATGGCACAGTTGCAGGGATTGACAATGTCTTGATATCTGCGACAGGCTACACTGGCTCTGGAGGTTATGAACTCTACATTCCCAATGAAAATGCAGAAAAGATTTGGAATTCTCTAATCAACAATGGTGCAGAACCATGTGGTTTGGCTGCTCGAAACACCCTTCGAATTGAAATGGGTTATTGTTTGTATGGAAATGACATAGATGATAGCACCTCTCCTATCGCTGCTGGCTTGCATTGGTGCACTTCATTTTCCAAAGATTTTATCAGCAAAGACATCATTGAACAACAGAAAACAGGTAAAAATACTAAAAGAGTTGGGTTTGTCCTCAACGAACGTGGAATTCCAAGAGAAGGTTACTCTTTGACAGATATTTATGGAAACAATATAGGAAAAGTAACATCTGGTACGCAATCACCATCTCTTGAAATGGGAATTGGTATGGGCTATATTGATCGACAGCATGCAGTTGTCGGAAACGACATACAGGTTGTTATTCGAAACAAATCGATTTTAGCTACAATTACCTCACTTCCTTTTTACCATGCATCATGAAACGTGTATTGATTTTCGGTGGAAGTGGTTTTTTGGGTCGTGCTCTTTTCAAAGAGCTGCATCCATATATGGACGTTTATGGCACCTTCTGCACCCAAACTAAATTTGAAAGCAATAATAGATATTATCATTACGACTTTCGAGATGATTCTGCTTTAAATATTTTGAGCAAAGTCAAGCCAGACATTATCATTTCATGCCTTCGGGGGGATGCTAAAGAGCAGTTTATCGCTCATGATTTAATCATAGACTTCAGCACCAAACACGAGTCAAAACTCATTTTTTTATCATCTGCCAATGTCTTTGACGGTTTTTGGCATTACCCTAGTTATGAACACGATAAGACCTATTCAGAAAGCTCCTATGGTCTTCTTAAAATTAAAATCGAAAACAAGGTTATGCGAATGCCTCCTTTTAGTTGGGCAATTGCACGTTTACCAATGGTGTTTGGCGCAAATACACCAAGGGTTTTAGAGCTTAAAAATGCCATTGAGGAACAAATCCCTTATGAGATTTTTCCGAATACTGTTATGAATCTCACAACAGATGATTTTGTTACACAACAACTGCACTATATAGTCAATCGAAATTTATGTGGGATTTTTCATTTGGGGAGTACAGATTTAACCCATCATGATGAGTTTATTTTTCAACTTGTTGATGGTCTTCATCTCAACACAAAACCCATCTATAAGCATGTGTATGCCAGCAATAATGATCGCTATATTGTGGCACTACCAAGACATAACAAACTAACTGAACACCTTTGCTTTCAGTGTGATGACGTTCTCCAAAACACCTTGCAGGGCTTGAAAAAATAAGATTGTAATTGAAGTCGGCCTGAATAGCCAATTGATTTATCAACAATAAGCACAAAACCTCATGTTGTTGTATTTGTATAAACGTGCAGGCCTTTTTTATCTTTGCAGTCATGGGAAGAGCGTTTGAGTTTCGCAAAACAAGAAAAATGAAGCGTTGGTCGGCAATTGCCAAAACTTTCACGCGCATTGGAAAAGACATTGTGATGTCTGTTAGAGATGGTGGGCCCAATCCAAAAACGAACTCACGCCTTCGAGCATTGATTCAAAACGCCAAGGCTGCCAATATGCCAAAAGACAATATTGAGCGTGCAATCAAACGTGCATCTGATAAAAGCACTGAAAACTACAAAGAAGTACTTTTTGAAGGTTATGGGCCAAATGGGATTGCAATTTTAGTTGAAACTGCGACAGATAACAACAACAGAACTGTTGCCAATATTCGCAGTTATTTTAATAAGTGTAATGGAAATTTAGGTACTTCTGGGTCTGTTGAATTTATGTTTGACCACACCTGCAACTTTCGAATTTCTCCTGAGGGTTTAGATGTCGAGGAGCTTGAACTAGAGTTTATCGACCATGGCGTTGATGAAGTTTTTGTCGATGATGATGGGATTATGCTTTACGCCTCTTTTGAAAATTTTGGTGCCATTCAAAAGGAACTTGAACAACGAAATATTCACATACTATCTTCAGGCTTTGAACGCATCCCCAAAACAACCAAAACAATGTCTCCAGAGCAGGTGGAGGAAGTGGAAAAATTACTCGAGAAAATTGAAGGTGATGATGATGTTCAAAATGTATATCACACCATGGTTTAGATCATTAGTTTTTTTGCACGTTCGAGGTCTTCAGCAGTATCGATTCCCACACCCTCAAATTGAGTTTCAACCATTTGAATTGTTTTTCCCATTTCCAAGTAGCGAATGGCTTCAATTTTTTCAGCCTCTTCTAGGGGAGTTGCGTCATGCTGATAAAAATCGATAAGTGCATTTTTACGAAATGCATACACCCCAACGTGCTTATAGACAGTCGCATGATTTTCCTGATTGCGTTGGTGAGGAATGGCAGATCGTGAAAAGTACAACGCACGATTGCTCAAGTCTGTGACGACCTTTACAACATTGGGATTGTTTATCTCTTCCGTGATTGGAATCATCAATGACGCCAGATCAATATCTTTATTTTGATCCGATTTAAAAATCTCAATTAAAGACGATAACCCCTCTGGAAGAATAAATGGCTCATCACCTTGCACATTGATTACGATGTCAACATCGAGGTCAACAACTGCCTCAGCAATGCGATCACTACCACAGTCATGCTCTTTTTGACTGCGAATCACATCACCCCCAAAGCCAGTGGCAACAGAAGCAATCTCGTTGCTATCAGTTACAATTATGACACGATCAAATAGACCAGACTGATCCACCTTTTCATAGGTGTGCTGAATCACAGGCTTGCCACACAAATCGGCCAAGAGTTTTCCAGGAAATCGTCTGGCATCGTATCGTGCAGGAATGGCAGCAATAATTTTCATACCACAAAACTACGATAAATCAATCGTTGATAAAGTCATCTTCATTGTAACCAATCAGAAATAGTTGTTCAGAAGCCCTTGTGATTGCTGTGTACAACCAACGATAATAGTCTAAAGAGGGTCCTTCTGGGAGATATGGCTTTTCGATAAAAACACGTTTCCATTGCCCACCCTGCGCTTTGTGACAGGTTAAAGCGTAAGCAAATTTAACTTGCAGAGCATTGAAAAAAGGATTTTTCTTTACCTCAGTGTATTGCTTATATTTTGGCATATGTGCATAGTCTTGTCGCACCTTATAATACAACTCATTTGACTGCTCATAGGTCAACGCATGACCTTCGGCATCCAAAGCATCTAAAATTAAAACAGTGTCGAAAGAATCTTGATCAGGATAATCGACCAACTGCACATGAACCCTTGCAAATCGAAATCCGTAAAGCTCCTGAAAAGATAGGATTCTTATCACCTCTATCACATCACCATTGGCGATAAACCCTGCTTGACTTTCAGTAGAGAGCCAGAAATAATTGTTTTTCACCACCAACAAAAGGTCACCAACTGCCAAGTCATTTTCCAAGCTCATAATTTGCGTTCGAATTTGACGATTATACAAATTAGCTCTCTTGTTTGAACGTACAATGATTGTAGTTTCTGTTCGCCCAACATCCTTATATCCATTTTCCAATGCGCCCTGAATGTCATACCCATCTTGCAAATGAGTAATATCGGTTTTGCCATTAATGCTAAATTGAAATGGATCAATAGTAGCGTTATTCATCAGTTTTCTCAGATTTGTTGCATTGAACAGTATTGCAGAAATCGCATTTTGCCGAAGAACCTCAGACAGTTGAGCTTCAACAACATCTACTGAAAAATATGATGACAAATAATCTTGATTTAAGGCAGGGCTAATCTCATGTTTGACAGGCGGTAACTGAGCCGTGTCTCCTACAAAAACAAGCTTGCATTGAAACCCTTCATGTACGTATTGAATAAGGTCTTGAAGTAGTGATCCATTTTGAAAGATTTTGGATGAAGATTCTTCATCTGCGATCATTGAGGCTTCATCGACTATAAATATAGCTTTTTTAAACTTATTTTTCTGAAGTTTAAACCGAATCCCTCCTTGCTTACCTTGCTGCGCAAAATAGATTCTTTTATGAATGGTAACTGCTTTGGTTTTGGCATAAGTCGACATCACCTTTGCAGCCCTGCCAGTTGGTGCCATCAAAACTGCCTTATACCCTGTCCTATGTAGGGGCTTCAGCAAAGATGCGATCAGCGTTGTTTTTCCAGTCCCTGCATAGCCTTTCAGTAAAAATATTTTGTTGAATGTGTTGTCGTTTATAAAATCAGAAAACCGATGAATTGCATCGATTTGGTCGTGCGTTGGCTTAAAAGGAAATTCGTTTAAAATATTCTGTTGGATAATCATAGGTTTGTGTGAGCTGTAAATGTAAGTTCTTTTCTGGTGTGTCTATTCAAAAAAAATTGTAGATTTGTTTGCATTCAAATTCATAATCATGAAAACCGGTATACAAGCATTACTCTGGGTTTTATGTGTCTTTTTCGCTTATAAAATTTATGACTCCATAAACGGCCCCATATCATTCAACAAAATCAAAACTGAAAGGTACGCGAAAGTCATTTCAAAACTTAAAGATATTGGAAATGCGCAAGCAGCCCATAAGGATGTATTGGGTTATTATAGCGATAACCTAGATAGCCTTGTCGCTTTCGTAAACACTGCTCAGTACACACTCACCCAAAAAAGAGACTCCAGCTACTTGGAGTTTGACAGAGTCTATCGTATCGACATGCTTCGCGAAGTAATTGTAATTGACACCTTAGGCTTTGCTTCTGTGAAAGATTCCTTATTTGGAGATTCAGAACGTTATAAAAATATGATGTATATCCCTATTAAAGGTCAAGAAGACAAACGCTTTAGTTTAAAAACTGATATACTGAACAACAATGGTTATCGCCTACCAGTTTTTGAAGTCAAAGTAAGTAAAGACATTATTCTTCACGATCAAGACAAATATTTGGTTTCTCTTGAAAAGGAAGTTATGTCCGTTGATGGTGTGAATGGCCCTGAAATTACGCTTGGTTCCTTAACCGAAGTTAGTACAAGCGGAAACTGGCCAACAACCTATGACTCAGCAGAACAATAATACATATTCTGACAAACAAAATAGACTGTCCATTCTAATCAATCGGAATGGACTTTCCTATTTAATATCTGACGCCGACAACAAAACTATTGTTGATTTTTCGTCCCATGATTTCGTCGATCATTCTTCCGAAGAAGAGTTGCATCACTTTGTACACAAATACCTCAACGAAAAGAAAATAGTTGAGCAATCGTTTTCAGATGTTCGTGTGTGTTTTGTCAACATCCTATCGTCTTTTGTCCCTCTGCCCCTTTTTAACAAAAACAAAAAAGCAACATACCTCAAAAATCATACAGATATCAGAATACAAGACTATGTGTCGTTTGATGACATTTCATCGACCCAAATTGTGAATGTTTACATACCCTACGTGAATGTAAACAATATGCTTCTCGAATCATTTGGGAAGTTTTCTTATGTGCACTGCAGCAGCTTATTGCTCGAGATTTTATCAAAAGAAAATACTGAAAATACCCACCCCTTGTGGTTTGTTCATATACAGTATGATTTGGCATATTATTTTTTATTTGTAAAAGGGAAACTCCAATTTTACAATGCCTTCAATTGGACTGATGAAAAAGATATACTGTATTACACGATAGCAGTTGCCAAAAAAAACTCTCTTGCTCTAGATCAAACAACCCTATTGATGAGTGGCCAAATTAAAGCTGGTGATAAGACTCATCAATTGTTGTCAAAATACATCCATAAAGCCAGCTTCTTCACCCCATCAAACAGTTCGAACAAATTGAGTTCAACTCTATTACATCCTCATGCCCATACTTTATTGACTGAGCTTTCAACATGCGAATTATAGCTGGCCATCATAAGGGTAGAAGAATAAGAATCCCAAAAAAACTTCCTGTTCGGCCGACGACAGATCGTGCAAAGGAGGCACTCTTTAGCATACTCAATCATAAAATTGATTTTGAATCAACTCACGTTTTAGATCTTTACAGCGGAACAGGGGCCATAGGGTTTGAGTTTTGTTCAAGGGGGTGCCCATCTGTGACGTCAGTTGATGCAAACCTAGCGTGTGTATTGTTTGTTGAAAATACAGCTAAGGATTTAGACCTTCCCATTCGATCCATTCGCATGACAGCAAAGAGTTATCTGAGTAAGTGTGTAAATGATTTTAACGTCATCTTTGCAGACCCACCTTATGACAATGGCATAGAAGAATTTGAAACGATCAAAGCAATCATTGAAACACGAAAACTCCTACGTTCAGATGGTTGGTTTATTTTTGAGCATACAGAGAAAATTGATTTCAGCTCGGACCAGGCACACAAAGAAACAAGGAAATATGGGAATTGTGTGTTTAGCTTATTCCAGTTTACAGACTAAGATTTACCCGCCCGAAACAATAGTTCTTTTTCCTCCTTTGTCAAGCTTGCATATCCTGACTGACTGATTTTATCAAGGATTGCGTCAATTTTTGCTTGATCGACTTCCGATTTATTTTGTTTAGGTTTGGGTTTTATTGAGGTATATACTTTGCGAACCTTGGTCTTTTTGAAAGAAAATAATGATGAAAAATATGAGACAATATTTGAAATCCATTGCCCAATATCGTTCCCTCGTGATATATTTCTTTGATAGATATAGCCAGTCATCGCACCACCCAAATGTGCAAGGTGACCACCAGCGTTACTGACAGGAATTTGAATCAAATCAAACACAACAAAAAACAATCCAATATAAATCAATTTGATATTGAATACCAATATCCTGACATCTTTATATGGCATATAACTACACATGAAAATAAGTACAGTCATCACCCCAGCTGATGACCCAATCAATCGAGGTGATTGGCCTTGAAAAGCAGGGAAAAGATTATAGCTTAAAACAAACGTTATTCCACCAATCAAAACCCCTAAAAAAAAAGTATTAATAAAGAGATTGGATTTAAACAGATTAACCATCATTCGACCTGCAAAATGGAGGATAATCATATTCCATAATATGTGTCCAAAATCACCATGGAAAAAAGCATAGCTTATCAGAGTCCAAGGTCGAAAAAGTAAATCATTGAAGTTGGAGGAGAGTTGAAACCAAGTGAAATACTGATCGAAAGGAGCAGAAAACAGATAAAAAACAGTTCGAAGCAGAAAAGGCAAAATAAAACATGCAACCAAGGTGACAATCAGTCGCTCGACCACGCCAAAGGTCTGGTATCGATATTTCATTTGATCAAAGAAATTCATAAGTCCCAACGATTGTTATTGAACTGTTGTTTTTTCCAATACCACATCATAATGAACCCAGTTACAGCACCACCAAGATGGGCAAAATGAGCGATTGGACCAAGTGAATAGGAGCTAAAACCAAAAAAGAGATCACTTGCGAGAAGAATGGGAACAAAATATTTTGCTTTGATCGGTATGGGAAGAAAAATAATCATCAGTTCTGTGTTGGGGAACAAGAAGGCAAAGGCCACAAGTATTCCATATAACGCCCCCGAAGCACCAACCATTGACATATTAAATGACGTTAAAAGTTGATTGAGTTCAGTTTGGGAAATAACATTCAACCACGCTGTATTATACTGTCCAGATTGCAATGTCTCTGTAAAAGCAGTTGCAGAATAACCTGCTTCCACGAGTTGCCCCACTACTGTGCTAATTTGAAAATAATTGATTCCCAGTTGAAGTGCTGCTGCCCCAAGACCAGTTGACAAATAAAAAAACAGAAACTTATTCCTACCCCACATTTGGGCCAACGTACCCCCAAACATCCAGAGTCCAAACATATTGAAAAGGATATGGTTTATGCTTCCATGCATAAACATATGGGTTACAACTTGCCATGGCACAAACTTTGGGTTTTGTGGATAATGCAAAGCGAGTAAATCATATGCTGTATTTCCCAGGCTCATAGAACCCAAGAAAAACAAAACATTGATTATAATCAGTTGTTTTACAATATCAGGTAGGGATCTCATACGTTCAATTTATTTTCTAAATCTTTAGTAGTCATCGAGACAAATATAAGTTTTCCATCTGGGCATCTCGAGGGCTCATCACATAAAAATAAATCTTTTATCAATCGAGATTGAGCGTGCTGATGCAAGTCTGCACCTGCGCGAATTGAACCATGCTTTGCCATTATTTTTGCCAACAATCGACTGAGCTTTACACCCTTTATCAATGGATCATTTTCGATCTCCTCGAGAAAATTAGACAGCAGATCAGGAACTGAATCGAGCGATAAACTGTTGTGAATTGCTGTGATCTCCAAGGCGTTGGCATCTGCATTTCCAAACGAAAAACCCATAAGTTCCAAAGTTTTTTGATGAGGACTAAATTCGGCAAACTGCTGTTGGTTCATATCCACTTGGATAGGAAACGCTAAAACCTGCGAAGGAACACTTCTGTCTTCAAATTGGCGAAGAAAAGAATCGTATAAAACGCGCTCGTGCGCACGATGTTGATGCACAAGAAGCAGACCTTCTGATCCCTTTGTAACGATATATTTTTTTTGGAGTTGAAAGCATGGCAAGTCACATTCTATTGGATTGTTATCAAAAATCTTCTCATTGTCTCGATTGGGCAAATCAATGTTTTGAAAACCCTCATATAAAGGTTCCCACGAAGACTCTTTTTGTTTCTCATCAAAAGGGTTAAATTTTCGATCAACCTGAATGCTAGGTGATTGATTCGGAGGCTTACTACCCAGAGGAACATCAAAGGATTGATTGCGATCAAAATCGAGTACAGGACTGACATTAAATTGTCCCAAACTATGCTTCAGAGCAGATCGGATGATAGCATATAACGAATGGTCATCTTCAAATTTGATTTCTGTTTTTGTAGGATGAATGTTGACATCGATAGTGTCAGTAGGGACAGTCAAATACAGCATATAGCCAGGTTGCATCCCAGGTGCCAAAAGACCCTCGAATGCTGCCATTACTGCATGATGAAGGTACGGGCTTTTGATAAAACGATCGTTGACAAAAAAGAATTGATGTTGCCTTGATTTTTTTGAAAATTCTGGTTTAAAAATAAATCCGTTTACGTTCAGGATATCGGTTGACTCTTGCACAGGCACTAATTTTTCGTTGGTGTTTTTACCAAACACTTGTACAATACGTTGGCGTAATTTTGTAGGTTCGAGCTGAAAAAGAATGGTGTCGTTGTTATAAAACTCAAATCGCACTTGGTGATGAACCAATGCCACACGCTGAAACTCATCAATCATATGACGCTGCTCAACATTGTTTGACTTCAAAAAATTTCGTCTTGCAGGAATGTTGAAAAACAAATTTTTAACAGCCATCGAGCAGCCTGTTTCGGTAGCTACAGCTTGCTGGTCTTTGATCTCACTACCCTCGGAAATAATTTCGGTTCCAACCTCATCATTTTTCGTTTTTGTGCGCATACGTACTTGCGAAATCGCAGCGATACTAGCCAAAGCCTCTCCCCGAAAACCTTTGGTCGAAATCGAGAATAAGTCTTCTGCTTTCTTGATTTTGGAGGTGGCATGACGCTCGAAACAAAGTCGAGCATCTGTTGTTGTCATCCCTTTTCCATTATCAATGACTTGAATCATTGCTTTGCCAGCATCCTTAATAATGAGTTTGATAGAAGTAGCTCCTGCATCAATGGCATTTTCCAGAAGTTCTTTTACAACCGAAGCTGGTCGTTGAACGACTTCACCAGCAGCAATCTGATTAGCTACATGATCTGGCAGTAAAGAAATGATATCAGGCATTTCTAATTTTTAAAAATAGACAAATCAAAGTCGAGTATATACAAAGCAATAAGAGTAAGTGAGATGAGGATGATAAAGAATAGGCGTGAAAACCCTCTGTTTGACCTGTTTCGTCTTTGCTGTCTTGCTGCTTGCCAATGGGCGCCAAAATCATTTGAATTGGCGATGTCTCTATATTTTGAAAAGGTAGAATCAAAATCATAGGGGTTTTCATCCTTTTTACCTATAAAATACCTAGGCGTATAATTAAAGCGCCTATTGGTTCGTTGTTTAAAAAAATTTATGCGCACAATGTGAACTTTGATGATGAATTAGAAAAATCAAAAATACAAAATGTCGTGTGTTTACTGACAACTAATCATTATGTATCTTCGCAGTCTATGAAAATCAAAAATATTCAGGAACTACAATCGCTATTGGATACGCCAAAAAGCATCGTCATTATCCCCCACACCAACCCAGATGGTGATGCCATAGGAAGTAGTCTTGGATGGATGCATTTTCTTCTGCAATACAGTCATCACGTTGAGGTGATTAGTCCCAATCAATACCCTGATTTTTTGAAATGGGTACCTGGCTCTTCTGCTGTGTCGATTTTTGAAGAAAATCCAACCAATGCAAAAGGTCTGATTGAACGAGCAGATCTCATTTTTACACTTGATTTTAATACGCTAAAAAGAATTGGTGAGATGGGCGTTGAAGTGTCGAAAAGTACTGCGAAAAAAATAATCATCGATCATCATCAAGAACCTGATGAATTTGCAGACCTCACATTTTCCTACCCATCATTGGGGTCGACATGCGAATTGGTTTATCATATCATTGCAGGCCTCGGGGGTGGAGACCAAATAGATGTCAACATAGCCACAGCACTCTATTTGGGTATTTTGACTGATACAGGCTCTTTTCGTTTCCCGTCAGTAACACCAACAACGCATAGAGTCGTAGCTCATTTGATTGAAGAAGGAGCAAATCCAACTGAGATTAGTCGTCTTGTGAAGGATACTGCCCATTTGGGAAGGCTTCAACTTTTAGGGATTGCGCTGAACAATCTACGTTTTGATGAATGCTTACGCACTGCAACCATCACCCTTAGTCATGTAGAACTCACAGCATGTAATTTTCAAAAGGGCGACTCAGAAGGAATCGTCAATTATGGATTGAGCATCTCAAATTGTGTGCTGGCAGTATTGATGATTGAACATCCGACAGATGGTTTTGTAAAAATGTCATTCAGGTCTAAAGGAAACTTTTCTGTCAATGATTTTGCGCGTGAAAATTTTTCAGGTGGTGGGCACCATAATGCTGCTGGCGGAAAGTCGGACCTTTCGCTTGAAGACACACACAAACTACTGATCAAAAAATTAGAACAATGCGAGGAAGACTTATCAAAGGTATAGTGTATACATTTGTTATGTGTACGCTGCAGAGTTGCACTGAACAGCAAGCGCGTAAACCCATACAGCAATCAAAAAGTCAGCACATCGAAAATTCTGCTCTAGAAAATCAGTTGAGGCTAGCTCGTGAGGTTGAAGTGATTGAACAGTGGTTAAAATCTCAAACGTCTGCATTTTCAGAAACGCCACATGGCATATTTTACAGCTATAACAACCCAAAGAATCGTCCAATTCTTCCCCCAGAAAACCTAAAAAAAATTTATATCCTTTTCGAACACCTAAATGGAGAACCAATATATGATTGGAAAATCTTTCAGAATCCAGTCTCCAATCAAGATGTGCCACAAGGCATTGTTTTGACACTCCCACACATACCTATTGGGGTTGAAACTTCAGTCGTGTTGACCTCTTTTTTGGCCTATGGTTCTTCAGGTGATGGATCATCCATTAGTCCATACACACCCATAATTGCACGTATTTATATACCTTTAATTCAAAATAAATTATCATGAAAATCACACACCTTTTCACAGCGATCATTGTTTTAGCCATTTTGAGTTGCTCTCCCAAGCTTGAGGATGGCATCTATGCCAAAGTCAATACCAACAAAGGAGAAATTCAATTGCAATTGACTTATGACCAAACACCAGTGACAGTGGCAAATTTTGTTTCATTGGCAGAGGGTACAAACATACAAGTTGATTCTATTTACATTGGCAAACCATACTATGATGGCTTGATTTTTCACAGGGTCATTCAGAATTTCATGATACAGGGTGGAGATCCAACTGGCACTGGACAAGGCAATCCTGGGTATAGATTTGACGATGAAATTGTACCTGAACTAAAGCATGATGGTCCAGGCGTTTTATCGATGGCAAATGCTGGTCCTAGCACAAACGGGAGTCAGTTTTTTATCACTCACAAAGAAACCCCTTGGCTCGATGGAAAACACACAGTGTTTGGTCGCGTAACTCAGGGGCAATCGGTTGTGGATTCGATTACGCAAAACGATACCATAATTGGTATTACCAT
This sequence comes from uncultured Flavobacteriaceae bacterium, assembly GCA_913051755.1. The sequence goes on along the minus strand of CAJXBR010000001.1, from coordinate 57,047 downwards.
CATTCGAAAAGGAAGGGATGCCAAAAAGTTTGATGCTGCCACCACTTTTGAAAACTATTTTTTAGAAAAAGATAAAGTGAAAAACTATAAGCGAGATGCCTTGTTAGCGTTGGAGCAATCTGCGACATACACAGACAGTGGTCTTGGGGTTGTGATTACCACTGAGGGGGATGGAGAAGCAGTTTCGACAGATAAAACTGTATTGACACATTATGCTGTTTATTTTGAGGATGGACGCTTGTTAGATACCAGTCTTGAGGATGTTGCAAGAGCATATAATATGTACAATCCTAACCGACCTTATCAGCCAATCCCTGCTCGCGTGGATGCTAGTGCTGCAATGATTACTGGATTTAAAGAAGGTTTACGACTATTATCAGTGGGGGACAAAGCAACCCTTTATTTACCTTATGAACTAGCATATGGCGCAAGTGGTGGACGTGGTATCCCACCTCAAACAAATCTAATTTTTGAGGTTGAAGTGGTCGGATTGGAGTAGAAATCGAGGGTTGCGCTGGTATCGATTCTTTGCAATTTCAATCATTCCGCAATGGCTGTTCCTGCAATGGATTAAGCGTTCGCCTGATCTTATTGATCAATTTTATACACAAGGAAATTATGCCTGGCTGTCTCAACTGAGCATACGACTGACAGCTTGGATTCCTTTTTCAATAGGGGATATATTCTATTCAATTGGTTGTTACTTTGTGCTAAAACATATATTTTATTTCAAGCTCTTGCGTCTTCGTGCAACACTCGTTAAAACCCTGGGATGGTTTGGGATTCTGTTCTTTGTGTTTCATCTGCAGTGGGGTTTCAATTATCATCAAACGCCTTTATCGATTCAAAATAATGTGCCATCGAGCTATTTGTCAGAGGAATTAGAAGCCTTTGCGCAACACCTCATTCAGCAAACAAATCAATTGCATGAAAAGCTAGCGCAAAATGATAGCGTTGTAGTCGAAATCAATTATTCTAACAGGCAAATTTTTGATGTTGCCACGCAAGCGATTCAAAAGCAACACCGATATCCTACCCCCAATATCAAAAAATCATCTTTTGGTTTGCTCTTGAGTTATATGGGCTATGGGGGTTATTTAAATCCCTTTACCCTTGAGGCTCAAGTCAATACGCGTCAACCCAAACTGCGAATACTCACAACAGCTGCCCACGAGATTGCACATCAGTTGGGCTATGCAGCAGAAGAAGAGGCCAACTTTATTGCAATCGACGCAGCAATAAAATCTGACAATGCATATATGCAATATGCTGGCTATCACCTTGCTTTGGGATATGCGCTTTCAGAATGTAGAAAGAGAGAGGATATTGATTACCAGCTTCTCTATCAAGACATCGATAAAGGTGTCATAAAACAGTTTCAACAGTTGTCAGCGTTTTGGCAGAATTACACAAATCCTTTTGAACCCTTATTTAAAAAAAGTTATGATACCTACCTAAAGGCAAACAGCCAATCAGCAGGTATCAATAGCTATAGCTTGGTTGTTGGTTTGCTGCTACATCATTTCCTAAACGACTAGTCCAGTACAACTGGCGCGCCAGCAGCTTCCATTTGAGATGATACTGCCTTAACTGCCGAAACAAATGATGTAATCATCGGATTGATTTCTGTAAACAAGTTCTCAGCAACCTCAAAGCTTTTCATGTGAAGTGGCGTTGGTCCATAGGAGTTGCCATACAGTCCACTTGCTGCAAAATACAATCGATAGGATAATGTGAGGTCATCCTTTTCGCCCACTTCAGCCTTAGACGAACTACCTTCCATCAACCTGCTGATTTCATTCATTAACTCACGCAAACTGTGCAACCTTGATGACAAATCCACCTGACTGTTATCGACATAAGGAAGTGCCTTTAGAAGTGTTTTTAAATGTTTTGAAGATTTTTCAAATGAATGATTTGCAATATCAATCGCTTTATCTAGAGCGACCAATTTCTCAATAAACTTGTAACGCTGGTCAGCAATAGGATTCTCTAAAACATTTTTTCGAATTTGCTCCACTTCAAAAGTTTGTGGCCCTGCAAGCGCTGTGATTTTTCCATCAATCTGTTGATGTAAACGCACTGTATAATTGCCAGGTTCAACGTCGAGGCGTAAAGCGTTCAGCGTTTTTCGCTTCGAGTTGGCATCTGCAACGCTGATATAGGGCTGCTTCAAGTCCCAATTCACACGCTGAACTCCATTTTTGTGAGGAGCATAAATTCGATCAACGACTTCTCCGGATTCATCTTCAATCACTAAAACCAACTGTGGTTTTGATTCATTTTTCTCTGCATCAAGTGCCTCCCATCCTGGGAATGGAATATCTGCTGTCTTTTTGTCCTTTTCTGTCTTTTGACGAGAAGACTTCAGCGTCATATGAGCCTCTTTGAGATAAAAGGTAAACATGGCGCCATATTTTGGATTTTCTGCAGTATAAAATGACCCCCCTTGACTAGAGGTTCCCCCTCGAATTTGGTGATACTGAAGTGCATTTCGAGGTTTAAATAGCATCGCCGATTGTTGTAGGCTTTCAGCTTTGATGTCGCGCAATGGGCTATAATCATCCAACACATAAAAACTGCGCCCAAAGGTCGCTAAAACAAGATCGTTTTCCCTTTTTTGAATGGCAAGATCACGAACTGAAATGGTAGGTAAACCAGTTGAAAATTTGTGCCACTCACTTCCTTGATTCAAACTCATATAAACGCCATACTCTGTTGCAAGAAACAATAAGTTGGGGTTAATGTGGTCTTGTACAATTCTCCAAACCAGCGTTCCATCAGGTATGCCTTTTGTAATTGACACCCATTTTTCTCCCCCATTTGTGGTCTTATAGAGGTAAGGCGAATAATCTCCATATTTATGATTATCAAGGGCTACATAAGCCACTTGGTCATTGTGAAGATCTACCTTTATATCATTGACAAATGCTGTTGATGGGGATCCAGGTAGCTTATCAACCGTCATTTTTGTCCAAGAATCCCCTCCATCATTGGTGTATTGGATAATTCCATCATCTGTACCAGCATATAAAAGATCAGGGTTTGATGTTGATTCGCTTAGTGATGTGATCGTATTGTAGGTTGACATTGCATACACATCCCAAGGATTGTCAAAACTTTGCTGACGCCCCATGATAGGTAAAGCCAACCGTTCTTCATCTTTTGTCAAGTCTTGTGAAATTGGTGTCCAGCTATCCCCACGATTATCAGATCTCCACACACGCTGAGTTCCAAAATACAATCGTTTGGGGTCGTGATGACTGACAAGGATAGGCGAATCCCAATTATAGCGTTCGTATGGCTCTCCTACGCCACTTTGAGGCTTAATATATATGGACTCCATAGTGGTTTTATCGATTCGATAAAGGTTTCCTTGCTGCCACTGTGCATAAACGATATCTGGGTTGCCAGGCTCAGTTGCAGGTTGATGGCCATCCCCTCCGAGTAACACATACCAATCTGCATTTGATATGCCATTGGTTCGTAACGTGCGTGAGGGGCCTCCTTGGGTGTTGTTATCTTGCGTACCTCCATAAATGTTATAAAAAGGTGCTGCATCATCAACTGCGAGCTTATAAAACTGCGTTAAGGGGAGGTTGTTGACGAACTTCCAAGTTTTGGAATCGTCAAAGGATTCATAAATACCACCATCAGTACCAAAAAGGAGATAGTTTGGATCATTCTTTTTAAATGTCAATGAATGATTGTCAGAATGTTTGTTAGCTTCACTCATAGTATAGAATGTTTTTCCGCCATCTTCAGAAACAAGCGCACGAACATTCATCAAATAAATTCGATCGAAATGATGAGGAGAAGCAACAAGCTCTTGATAGTAGTGAGGACCTGTACCACCAGAAACTGTGTCTGACATTTTTGTCCAACTACCACCACTGTCTGATGAACGATAAACTGCTCCTTTACGACGATCGAGCTCGATTGCTGCATATAGGATTTTAGGATTCATCGGAGAAATAGCCAATCCAATTTTACCCATGTTGGATGATGGAAGTCCATTATCGATTTTAACCCATGTTTCGCCTCCATCAACAGTCTTGTACAGCGAAGTTCCAGGACCTCCGCCCATGTGAGCAGCTACGTTTCGATGTCTTTGCCAACTTGCGAGATACAAAATGTCAGGGTTGGTTGGATCAATGACAAGATCAGTAACGCCTGTCCACTTGTTGATGCTGAGTTTGTTCACCCAATTTTTACCACCATCAGTAGATTTGTACAAGCCTCTTTCCCCTCCAGAGCTCCAGAGAGGGCCTTGCGACGCCACCCAAATGGTGTTCGAATCGTTTGGATGAACAATGATTTTTGAGATATGTTCTGATTTTTTCAAACCCATATCTTGCCACGAGGATCCAGCATCTGTACTGCGATAAATCCCATGCCCTATTCCAACATGACGGCCACCAACATTTTCTCCAGTACCCAACCACACAACTGAAGAGTTGTTTGGGTCAAGAGTGATGCAACCAGTTGAGTAAAAGGACTCGTTATCAGTAAGTGGGGTCCAAGTTGTTCCAGCATTTGTGGTTTTCCAGGTACCCCCAGAACCAACTGCTACGTACCAAACATTTTCATTTGTAGGATCAATTGCGATATCTGCAATACGACCAGACATAAATGCAGGACCTACACTACGAAAAGAAAATCCACTTAAAGCAGATTGCAATTCACTCTTTTTTTCATCTTCTTGCGCAAAACAAAATGAAGAAACTAGGTTATAGGATATTGTCAAAAATATCATTAATAAATTTTTCATATTACAGTATTTTATTTATTAAAAATACAAAAATTAAGTATGAAATATTGCATTTGAATTGATGAAATATGAGTTACGCTATCTATTTTTGCAATCGAAATGAAAGTAAAGCAAACAATAGAGCTAAACATTACTGGAATCGCTGCCAAAGGAATGGCGATTGGACGAACAAATGAGGGTGTTGTTATTTTTGTAAAAGGGGCTGTTCCTGGGGATATTGCTCTAGTGTTTCTTTACAAAAAAAGGAAAAATTATTTTGAGGGTCGGGTCGAAAAGTTAATCGTTCCAAGCCCTGACCGAACAACAGCCAAATGCGATCACTTTGGAACTTGTGGCGGTTGTCAATGGCAACATCTTTCATACACAGCACAGTTGAAACACAAGGCACAAGAGGTCAATCAAAATTTTGTGAAAATCGGTGATTTTGATTTTCCTACGCTTAACAAAATTGTACCAAGCAAGTTGCAATATAATTATCGAAACAAGATGGAGTATAGCTTCTCCAGCAGTCGATGGCTCACCAAAGCTGAAATTGAATCTGGAGAAGTGATTAATCGAAATGCTTTGGGGTTTCATAAACCCCGAATGTGGGACAAGATTGTACACATCGATGAATGTTTTTTACAACAAGAGCCGGGGAATCAAATTCGAAATTTTATTCATCAATATGCCATGGATAAAGGGATGAGTTATTATGATCTAAAGAATAAATCAGGGCAGTTGCGCAGCATGATGATTCGTACAGCATCAACTGGACAGATCATGTTAGTCATTCAGTTTTTTGAAAATCATAAAAAAGAAAGAGACGATTTACTAGAAGCGATCATTGATAAGTTCCCACAAATCACTTCACTTCATTATATCATCAATCAAAAAGCAAACGATAGCATCTATGATTTAGATGTCATTTTACATGCTAGAAATCCACATATTGAAGAAGAAATGGAGGGGTTGCGCTTTTGGATTACGCCAAAGTCTTTTTATCAAACCAACTCTATGCAAGCGTATGAGTTGTATAAAATTACTCGTGATTTTGCTGGTCTAACTGGGAATGAGATTGTTTATGACCTCTACACTGGCTTGGGAACCATTGCACAATTTGTTGCAAAGGAAGCAAAACATGTTGTTGGGATTGAAGCAATTCCTGAAGCAATTGTTGCAGCAAAAGAAAATGCAAAGAGAAATAAACTGTCCAACGTAGATTTTGCTGCAGGCGATATGAAAAAAGTTTTTACGGATGATTTCATCGCAACGCATGGCACCCCAGATGTTGTCATAACAGATCCCCCTCGAGAGGGCATGCACAAAGATGTCGTCAAGCAATTGCTTAAGATCTTACCAAAACGAATTGTATATGTGAGTTGTAATTCTGCGACACAAGCACGAGATTTAAGTCTGTTGAGTGGTCATTATTCAGTAAAAAAAGTGCAGCCTGTCGATATGTTTCCCCACACTCAACACGTAGAAAATGTTGTACTTTTGGAAGGAATCCATGTATAAATTTCGCTATCTATTATTGATACTACTGCTTCACTTGAGTTGTGAACCAGACGATGTGTGCAACATAGAAAACCCATCAACACCACAACTCGTCTTTCGCTTGTATGATGCCAACCAGCCTAGTCAGCTCAAGTCAGTTGACAGCTTGAGGGTTAAAAATACTGAAAATGAATCTGTATTGCAATTGATTAATACTGATTCAATTGCAATTCCTGTTCAAATCAAAGCCAACAAAATGAATCTCGATTTTACAATATCAGCAGGGATGAGTGATGAACTGTTAATCGATTACCAAACACAGGATATGTATTTGAGTCGCGCATGTGGGTTTCAAAGTACATTTATCATAAATGAAATCGAAATCGGCAGCAATCAAAGTTGGATAAACACAATTGAAATTGTAACGAACGAAGTCCTTGTAGATACCCTTGCTCATGTTAAAATCTATCACTAATTATTTGCTATTTTTCATGGTTTGTATTGGCTATGCGCAGGACAGCATTCCAAAATATACAGAAAGATATAGCATTCGCTTTGGGATTGATATGAGTAAACCCATTCGCTCTATGATCGAAAACGACTATAAAGGGCTAGAACTCACTGCTGATTATCGAATAACAAAAAAGCTATATCTCGCAGCAGAAGTAGGAATGGAAGACAAACGTGTTGTAAGTGAAACACTTGACTTCCAGACTAGTGGAGAATATATCAAGCTAGGTGTTGATTTCAATTTGTTCAACAACTGGGAAGGGATGGAGAATATGCTGCTGACAGGTTTTAGGCTTGGCACAAGTACTCATGGCCAACAGCTCAATGGTTATGCAGTCAGGCAGCTCGATCAACTTTGGGCAGAAGACTTATACAAATCACTAGATCAACCCCTAATGTTCGATAATTTGAATGCGAATTGGATTGAAATTATTGCAGGAGTTAAAGCTGAATTACTGAACAACTTGTATATGGGCATTAGCGTTCGGATGAACTATTTGATCAATGACAAGGAGGTCACCAACTTCAGTAATCTCTATATTCCAGGTTATCATCGTGTATCTGAGGCCAGCCCTTGGGGCGTGGGTTTGAACTATACGATGATGTATCAGTTTCCAATTTATCGCAGATGATTTTTGATTGTATTAAGATTAAAAAAAGAACAGTTGCAAACTAAAAAAAAATATCTAATTTTGCACCCCTAGGCTCAACCGCTGGCGATGGTCGTGAATGTTGTTCTTATTTATTTTTTAGCTAGAAATCATGGAACAATTAGTTCAGTATGTTCAAGACGAATTCGTCGAGAAAAAATCATTCCCCTCATTTCAGGCGGGTGACACCATCACAGTTTACTATGAAATTCGCGAGGGCGAAAAAGTAAGAACCCAGTTCTTCAAAGGAGTTGTGATCCAAATCAAAGGTACTGGAAGCACAAAGACATTCACCATTCGAAAAATATCTGGAACAGTTGGTGTTGAGCGTATATTCCCGTTCAATCTGCCGACCATACAGAAAATCGAAGTTAACAGTCGTGGTAAAGTACGTCGTTCACGTATTTTTTACTTCAGAGAATTGCGAGGCAAAAAAGCGCGAATCAAGGAAAAAAAGAATTAAAACTTCTGATTTTTAAAGACCCTCCTTTCTGATAGATTTTTTTGAATTTTTACTCTGTTTTTTTGAGAATATTATAACAATCTGAATAGTATTGAAAACGTTGATGCTCTTTGGCTTTCACGTTGTATATTTGCGCCACCAAAAAAAAAGTCATGACCAAAATTAAAGTTGCTAAACCTGTTGTCGAAATCAATGGTGATGAAATGACAAGAATCATCTGGAAGTTTATAAAAGAACAACTCATCCTACCCTACATTGACGTTGAACTTTTATACTACGACTTAGGCCTAGAAAGTCGAGATGCCACCAATGATCAAATTACAATCGATGCTGCCAATGCAATTAACAATCATAAGGTTGGTATTAAATGTGCAACGATTACTCCCGACGAAAATCGTGTAGAGGAGTATGGCTTAAAGAAGATGTGGCGATCGCCCAATGGCACGATCAGAAACATCGTTGGAGGTACAGTATTTCGAGAGCCTATTATTATGAAAAATGTTCCGAGATATGTACAAGGTTGGACAAATCCCATATGTATTGGTCGTCATGCCTTTGGAGATCAGTACAAAGCAACTGACACTGTTATAAAAGGCAAAGGGAAACTCACAATGACTTTTACACCTGAAAATGGCAGTGAATCAAAAACTTGGGAGGTTTATGATTTTCAAGAGGGTGGTGTTGCAATGAGCATGTATAATATTGATTCATCCATTTATGGATTTGCTCGCTCGTGCATGAATCGTGCATTGAGCAAAGGCTGGCCATTGTATTTCAGCACCAAAAACACCATCATGAAAGCTTATGATGGTCGCTTCAAAGACATTTTTGAAGAAGTGTATCAAAATGAATTCAAAACAAAGTTTGATGAAGCAGGCATACACTACGAGCATCGCCTGATCGATGATATGGTCGCTGCTGCTATGAAGTGGAATGGTGGATTTGTTTGGGCATGTAAAAACTATGATGGAGACGTGCAGTCGGATACAGTTGCGCAAGGGTTTGGATCGCTAGGGCTGATGACTTCAACCCTTGTCACTCCTGATGGAGAAATCATGGAAGCTGAAGCAGCACATGGTACAGTGACGAGACATTATCGCCTCCACCAAAATGGTGAGGAAACATCTACAAACCCTATCGCATCTATTTTTGCTTGGACACGTGGACTTGCACATCGTGCCAAACTAGATAACAACCAAGAGCTTGCAAACTTTTGTGAAACTCTTGAAAAGGTTTGTATTCAAACAGTGGAAAGTGGCAAAATGACCAAAGACTTGGCATTGCTTATTCATGAGAAAAACCTCAAGAGAGAGCATTATCTCAATACCCAAGAGTTTTTAGATTCTATCAAAGAAAATCTAGATAAGGCTCTACGCTAATCTGTCGGATTTGATACAAATGATATCAATTATTCAAAAAATAATTGAATCTTTTCATCTATATAAAAGTTAGATATGGACATCACTACAATCATCGGACAAATTTTTTTACCAGTTTCTTTGGCAATCATCATGTTTGGCATGGGTCTTACCCTAGTCATTGGGAATTTTGTTAGAATTTTTACCTATCCAAAGGCAGTGCTCGTTGGACTGATCAACCAAATCATACTTCTACCAATCATCGGTTTTTCGATAGTGGTCCTCTTCAATCTAAGCCCTACCATGGCAACTGGAGTCATGATTCTATCCCTCTGTCCAGGAGGTCCAACAAGTAACCTGATCACGCAAGTGTCTCGAGGAAATATTGGTCTTTCTGTCACCTTGACTGCTCTTGCAAGTCTTATCACAGTATTCACAATCCCAGTCTTGCTTTCTGAGGCCATTGCTTATTTCACTGGAAATACAGGCGTTGTGATCGAGTTGCCTGTACTGCAAACAATGCTTCAAATTTTGGTCATTACTGTCATCCCCATTGCAATAGGCATGATGATTCGAAAACGAAATGAAGGCTTTGCCTTACGAATGGAAAAACCAATGCGTACTGCCTCAACTGTTCTCTTTGTTATTATTTTCCTGGTCATCATTGTTGCCAATAAAGACAATTTGGTACAAGCAATGAAAGAAGTTGGACTTGCGACATTGCTGCTCAACTTACTTACAATGGGGCTTGGGTTTCTTACTGCCAAACTGTTTGGCATCGCTGGAAATAGCCAAATAACAATCACCATAGAAAGTGGTATTCAAAATGGAACACTGGCTTTTGTTATTGCGACCACCATCCTCAACAACTTCGAAATGGGACTACCAACAGGTGCATATTCAATATGGATGTTCATAACAGGTGGTATCCTCATGTGGCGCTTGGGAAGCAAAAAACCCAGTTAATTGTATATTTGTCAAAATTGCTATGCAAATGCGCCATATTGGTTGTGTTACCCTATTCCTGTTTTTGTTTCAATTTTTGTCGGCTCAAGATCGAGTCACAATCAGTGGGGATGTTTCTGATTCATTATCCAAGGAAACCCTTCTTGGGGTTACCATACTCATCAATGAGCTCAATACAGGAACGGTTACAAATAGCTATGGTTTTTACTCCCTTAGTATCCCTCCTGGCGAATACACAATCTCTGTACAATACCTAGGTTATCAATCACTTCGGTTCCCTATATCACTGAACGAAAACATCAAACAAAATATATTGCTAACCCCTGCAGCAGAGGAACTCGATGAAGTTGTTTTGATTGACAATACAGAAAGAGTCAACATCAAAAAACCTGAAATGAGTGTCAACCGCCTTCTTTCAAAAACAGTCCTACAAACACCTGCTGTTTTTGGAGAACCTGATGTACTCAAAACCATTCAGTTGCTCCCAGGTGTAACAAGTGCTGGTGAAGGGGCTTCTGGCTTTAATGTACGTGGTGGGTCTGCTGATCAAAACCTAATCCTTTTGGACGAGGCTACCATTTACAACTCTTCACACCTCTTTGGATTTTTCTCTGTATTCAATCCTGATGCGATTAAAGATTTGCGACTCTATAAAGGGGGCATCCCAGCCAAATATGGTGGGCGACTTGCATCTGTTTTGAATATCTACCAAAAGGAAGGAAACAAAGAAGAGTTTAAGCTCAACGGTGGTATTGGACTCGTAACCAGTCGCTTACTTGCAGAGGGACCCCTAGGCAAAGGAAGCTTTGTCGTTGGTGGAAGGGGAACTTATGCCCATTTATTTTTAAAACTAACTGACAATCCGAATAGTGCATATTTCTACGACCTAAACACCAAAATGAGTTTTCCAATCAATGATCAAAATAAACTCTACCTCTCAGGCTATTTTGGAAGAGATGTGTTTAATGTCGACGAAAGCTTTGTGAACACCTATGGAAATGCTGTATTTAATTTGAGGTGGAATCATCTGTTTTCACAACGCTTATTTTCAAATCTATCGCTGATTTACAGTGACTACTACTATGGTTTGTTGCTTGATTTTGCTGGTTTTGATTGGGATTCTGGTATTGAAAACCTCAATCTAAAATATGATTTCTCTTATTTTGCAAACGATAAAACAAGTCTAGACTTTGGGCTGCAATCGACTTACTATACCTTTAACCCTGGCTATATCGAACCTGCTCGATTGGACTCAGGTATCAATGCTGAGCAGTTGCAAAAGAAATATGCGATGGAGCATAGTGTTTATGTAGATATTTCACAAGATCTTTCATCCTCATTTTCTTTTCAGTTTGGCATCCGTTTCAATCATTTTACAAGGTTAAAACAAGATGGCCTTTTTACTTATGAAAACGGAATGTCAACTCGCTTCAACAACTCATTGGGAATCTATGAAAAAGGAGTTCCTACAGGCCTCTACAATGCAAATAAATCATCTGCAACTTATAGCCATATCGAACCAAGAATCACTTTGTCGTATGCCATGGAAAACAGTGCTTTCAAAGCATCTTACAATCGCCTAAATCAGTACCTCCACCTGATTTCCAACACCAGTTCCCCAACACCCCTTGACATCTGGGCGCCGAGTGGTCCACATCTAAAACCCCAACAACTCGACCAATGGGCCATTGGTTATGTTATAGAAACACAATCTCAAAAAAGTATTGAAATTGAAGGCTTTTATAAAAATGTCAGCAATCGACTAGACTATATCGATGGTGCTGATTTGGTTGCAAATGATGCTGTGGAACAAGTGACAATGCCAGGGATTGTTCGTGCGTATGGTGCAGAAATATTAGTTAAAAAACCCATTGGAAAACTACAATATTGGTTGGCTTACACTTGGTCGAAATCAGAGCAAAAAACAGAAGGGCAAGAATTTGGAGGTCCAGGCATCAATGATGGCAATTGGTACCCAAATGCATTTGACAAAAGACATGATCTGAGCGTGAATGCAAGCTACCAACTGAACAATAAATGGAGTTTTAATGCCAATTTCTTATATCAAACTGGACAGCCGACAACCTACCCCGTTGGTCAGTATGAGTTTGGAGGACTTCGAGTCCCCAATTATGGCAAGCGAAATAGCAATCGGTTTGCAGATTACCATCGCATGGATATATCAGCAACACTAAAAAGACCCCCAAAAAAGAATCGACAAGGAAGTTGGATTTTTGGTATCTACAATGTCTATAATCGCAAAAATGCTGCGAGTATCAACTTTCGTCAAAACAGGGAAACGCAACAAAATGAAGCTGTACGATTTTCAATTTTTGGAATCGTACCTTCTGTAATGTATCGAATTGATTGGTGATGAGAAAAATAGTCTTTTTACTTAGCATTGTGTTTATTTCATGTGAAGATGTGATCACAGTCGATCTTTCACAAACTCCTGAACAAGTCGTTATTGATGCAGAACTCAGCCGACCACAGGGAGGTGGTGCAGCCCAACTTCGTGTACTTGTGACCAAAACAACTGACTATTACAGTGCTGATATCATCATTGTAGATGATGCCTCTGTGTCTTTAATGTTCGATAATCAAGTCTTGTTTGCCAATCACACAGAGGGTGGTGAATATCTTCTAGACGTCCCTGAAATCACCATTGACAAAGAATATCAATTGGTTGTCGATGTAGATGGAGTTCTCTACACTGCAACAGAAGAGTTGATTCTTTCTGGCACATTTGATGGAGTAGTGCAAGGAGATGGTCAGCTTTTTAGTGGCAATGAAACCGAGGCATTGATCACATTGACCGATCGCCCTGGTCTTGGCAACTACTACCTTTTCGATTTTTCATACAACAACCTTTTTGTAACTAGAGATCGCTTTTATGACGGACAACAATTTACCTTCTCGTTTTTCTATGACGATTTGTTACCAAAAAACGAGGAAGTCATCATTCGTATGCTTGGAATAGACAAAGACTTCTTTACATATATGCAAATTTTATTGAGCCATAGTGGCCAAAATGGTGGTGGCCCTTTTGCAACAGCAACATCAACCCTACTGGGCAACTTTGTCAGCTCAGAAAAAGAAAGCATTGCATTGGGTTATTTTAGGGTGGTTGAATCTAGCTCACTTCCATTTACAGCCGAATAATTACATTTGTGTATGAGCTTCACTAAAATCACAGAAGCCGAATCAAACCACGACAACCTCGAGCAAATGAGTGTGGAAGAGTTGGGTCTTGTCATCAATGATGAGGATCAAAACGTAGCAAAGGCTGTGAAAAAAATCCTACCTACAATCAACATATTTATAGATGCTACCTTACCCAAAATGCAACAAGGAGGTCGATTGATTTACCTCGGGGCAGGCACTAGTGGGCGATTGGGAATACTCGATGCTTCTGAATGCCCTCCCACTTTTGGGGTTTCGCCAGACCATGTGATTGGCTTAATTGCTGGTGGTGATGCTGCCATTAGAACTGCTGTTGAAGGTGCCGAAGACGACTCTGAACAAGGATGGAAAGATTTGGAAAACCTTCACATTTCGACGCTGGACACTGTCGTGGGTATCGCTGCTTCAGGAACCACACCTTATGTTGTTGGTGCTATCCAAGCATGTAAATCGAAAGGAATCACTACTGCAGGTATCAGTTGCAACCTTGGAAGCCCTTTAGCAGAAGAAGCAGATTACCCAATTGTCCCAGTCGTTGGACCCGAAGTGATCACTGGCAGCTCGCGAATGAAAGCTGGAACAGCGCAAAAAATGATCCTCAATACAATCTCAACAGTTTTGATGATCAAGCTAGGACACGTCAAAGGCAATCGAATGGTTGATATGCAACTGTCAAATCAAAAACTACAAGAAAGAGCAGTTCGGATGGTTTGTGAATCATCAGCTGTCGATGAAGAAAAAGCGATAGAATTGTTGCAAATCCATGGAAGTGTTCGGTTTGTATTAAAACATTTAGGGGTATGAATAAAGAGCTTCTTTTTAGAGGGATTTCTCGTCTTTTTGTCGCTATTCTTTTTGCCTTTATAGGTCCAGTCGTGTATACTTCGGCTGTGCGTAACGAAGAACATCCATTTTTTATACCTGTTTTGGGTGTTGGATTGATTGCATGTGCTCTTGCAATACTTTATGGTTTTATTGGGATAAAACTCCTTGTCAAAGGTTTCTTCAATGAAAAATAAATTTACCATTGAAAGAGCCCTGAATCGTATTATCTTTGTGACTTTGACAAATAACTGATGATTAAAGTTCGACTACCAGACGGAGCGATTAAAGAGGTGAAAAAAGGAACATCAGCTCTTGATATTGCTACCTCTATTAGCGAGGGGCTTGCGAGAAATGTATTGACAGCAAGCTACAACGATCAAGTTGTTGAAGCGCTTACGCCACTGCAAAACGATGGTGATTTGGTTCTATACACTTGGAACGATCCAGATGGCAAAAAAGCATTTTGGCATTCATCTGCGCACGTGCTTGCACAAGTTCTTCAAGAATTTTATCCAGGATGCAAGCTCACTATTGGTCCTGCTATCGATCAAGGGTTTTATTACGATATCGATCCTGCTGGTCACACTGTTACAGAAAAAGATTTTGATGCGATTGAGAAACGAATGATTGAGGTTTCTCGCGAACAACATGCCTTTATGATGCGCTCAGTCTCCAAAAAGGAGGCGTTGACCTTTTATCAAAAAGAAAAAAATCAATTTAAAACTGAACTCATTGAAAATCTTGAAGATGGGGAAATCACTTTTTGTGATCATGCCAACTTCACAGATCTCTGCAAAGGGGGGCACCTCCCTCACACTGGGTTTATCAAAGCTGTGAAACTCACAAACATCGCTGGTGCCTATTGGCGTGGAGATGAAACCAAGCCTCAACTTACTCGTATTTATGGGATTTCATTCCCAAAACAAAAGTTACTCAAAGAGCATCTTTTACTTGTTGAAGAAGCCAAAAAGAGAGACCATCGCAAACTTGGAAGTGAGATGGATTTGTTTACTTTTTCCAAGAGAGTTGGTCAAGGCCTTCCCTTGTGGTTGCCAAAAGGTGCTGCACTACGAGAAAGGTTAGAGCGTTTTCTCAAAGAAGCGCAGCGAAAAGCTGGATATGAACAGGTTGTTTCACCCCACATTGGTCATAAAGAATTATACACAACCTCTGGTCATTATGAAAAGTATGGTGCTGATAGCTTTCAGCCAATCAAAACCCCCTCAGAAGACGAGGAGTTTTTGCTCAAACCAATGAACTGCCCTCACCACTGTGAAATTTTTAGCTCTCGAAGTTGGAGTTATCGTGATTTACCAAAACGATACGCAGAGTTTGGAACTGTTTATCGCTATGAACAGAGTGGTGAACTTCATGGGCTCACACGAGTGAGGGGATTCACGCAAGATGATGCACATATTTTCTGTACGCCCGATCAGCTAGATCATGAGTTTAAAGCAGTAATCGATCTTGTCTTATATGTTTTTAGTTCCTTAGGTTTTGAAGATTTCACAGCACAAGTTTCTATTCGAGACCCAAACAACCCCGATAAATACATTGGAAATGTTGAAGATTGGGATAAAGCCGAGCAGGCGATTATGAATGCTACCAAAGAAAAAGGACTCAATTATGTCGTCGAATCAGGTGAAGCTGCATTCTATGGTCCCAAGTTGGACTTCATGGTAAATGACGCATTGGGAAGGAGCTGGCAATTGGGCACGATTCAGGTAGATTACAGCTTACCAGAGCGATTTGATCTTACCTACAAAGGAAATGACAATAAACTTCACAGACCAGTGATGATTCACCGTGCACCCTTTGGTAGTTTAGAAAGATTTATTGCAATTCTCATCGAACATACTGCTGGAAACTTCCCTGTTTGGCTAACGCCAGATCAGGTGAATATCCTTTGCGTTAGTGATAAGCACGAAAAATACGCTAAAAAAGTTTCTCAATTATTGGAAAATAACGAAATTCGCACCCTCGTTGATAACCGAAATGAGACCATTGGAAAGAAAATTCGGGAATCTGAGCTACAAAAATTTCCTTACATGATTATCATTGGGGAGAAAGAGGTATCAGAATCTAAGGTTTCTGTTAGAGAACACGGCGGGAAAGATTACGGAGCTATGTCTCTGGACAATTTTGTTCAACTGGTTGAAAAAACCATTGAATGTGAAGTAAAAGAATTTAAACTGTAAAACACGCGTTATAGCCATACGAAGAAGAAGAGGCAGAGGCCCTCATCGAGTGATAAAACAAGACCCACACAAGATCAATAATAAGATCATGGCTAGTGAGGTACGTCTTGTTGGTGATAACGTTGAAATGGGGATTTATCCTATTGAAAAGGCTATGAGTATTGCTAGTGAGCTTGAGTTGGATTTAGTTGAGATATCACCAAACGCAACTCCCCCTGTATGTAAAGTTATCGACTATAAAAAGTTCTTATACGAGCAGAAAAAGCGTGAAAAAAATTTAAAAGCCAAAGCGAGTAAAGTTGTATTAAAAGAGATTCGTTTTGGACCACAGACAGATGAGCACGACTATGCTTTTAAAAAGAAGCATGCGATAAAATTTCTTGAAGAAGGGGCAAAACTAAAAGCTTTTGTGTTTTTCAAGGGTCGATCGATCATATTTAAGGAACAAGGACATATTTTGTTACTACGATTGGCGCAAGATCTAGAAGAGTATGGCAAAGTTGAACAGCTCCCGAAATTGGAAGGGAAAAAGATGATCATGTTGATGAACCCTAAAAAATAATAAATACGGAAATCATGCCGAAGCAAAAAACAAAATCGAGTGCAAAAAAGCGTTTCAAGTTGACCGGAACCGGGAAGATCAAACGCAAACATGCATTTAAAAGTCATATTTTGACCAAAAAGTCAAAAAAGAGAAAATTAAAGCTTACACATTCGACCTTGGTTCATGAAGCCGATGCAGACAATGTGAAACAACAACTTCGATTGAAGTAAAAATTGGTATATAACCCTGAGGCTGGTATAAAAAGAGCATTGACTTGCCACCTCCCTCAAAAACAATAAATTAAAATGCCTAGATCAGTAAACGCAGTAGCCTCTAAGGCTCGAAGAAAAAAGATGATGAAGTACGCCAAAGGATACTTTGGACGTCGAAAAAATGTGTGGACAATTGCCAAAAATGCTGTTGAAAAAGCATGGGTATATGCTTACAGAGATCGAAAAAACAAAAAAAGAAGTTTTCGCTCACTTTGGATTGTTCGTATCAACGCTGCAGCTCGTTTGCATGGTATGTCTTACTCTCAATTTATGGGAAAAATAAAAGCTAACAATATCTCATTAAACAGAAAGGTTTTGGCTGACCTCGCGATGAATCACCCAGAAGCATTTAAAGCTGTGGTGGATAAAGTGAAGTAAAATTTGTTTAAAAATATCGATCATAAAAACACGCTTCGGCGTGTTTTTTTTAAAATGGAACTCCATCGTCGCCTTCAAAAGCATCGTCAGGGCTTATTCTTGGGTTATCGAGTGAGTCTTCTTGATCTCGGTTGATTTTAGATTCAAACTCAACTGGAGCATCAAAAGAGTCTAGGTTTTCAAATTTTCCAAGGGATGCAACAAATTTTAATCGAACATTATCCAAGCCCCCATTTCTGTGTTTGGCGACAATAAACTCTGCTTGACCCGCTGAAGGAGTACGTTGTTCGTCATCCCATTCGTCAATCTTGTAATACTCCGGACGATAGATAAACGACACAATATCAGCATCTTGCTCAATAGCACCAGACTCACGCAGATCTGAAAGTAAAGGTCGCTTGCTCCCACCTCTTGTCTCAACAGCCCTCGACAGCTGAGATAATGCAATAACTGGAATGTCAAGCTCTTTTGCTAAGGCCTTTAAGTTTCTTGAAATCATAGATATCTCTTGTTCACGATTTCCTGATTTGTTGGATAAGCCTGTTGTCATCAGCTGTAAATAATCTACAACAATGATTTTGATCCCATATTGCGATGACAATCGCCTAGCCTTGGCACGCAAATCAAATATCGATAATGAAGGTGTGTCATCGATAAACAAAGGTGCTTTTTCTAAAGAGCTTACTTTGACATTTAATTGTTTCCATTCGTGGTCGGCAAGGTTGCCCGTACGAAGTTTTTCAGATGAGAGTCCAGTCTCAGAAGAAATAAGACGTGTGATCAACTGAACTGAAGACATCTCGAGAGAGAAAAAAGCAACAGGAATAGAATGGTCTATACAAACATTTCGAGCCATGGATAAGGTCAGTGCTGTTTTTCCCATTCCCGGACGTGCAGCTACGATAATCAAATCACTCGGCTGCCAACCAGAGGTTAACTTGTCCAAATCAGTAAATCCGGATGGAACCCCGCTGAGACCCTCTTTATTAGAAATTTCTTCAATTTTCTTTTTTGCTTGTATCACAAGGCTTTGCGCAGTATCTGTAGATTTTTTGATATTCCCTTGTGTCACATCATAGAGCTTGGACTCTGCATCATCGAGCATATCAAATACATCCTTGGTATCGTCGTAGGCAAACTCAATAATTTCATTAGAAATTTTAATTAAACTTCGCTGAATGAATTTTTGAAGAATGATTCTAGAATGATGCTCAATGTGAGCTGAAGAAGATACTTTTTGCGTAAGTTGAATTAAATAAAAATCACCCCCAATTTGTTCCAACTTATCGTTTTTGCGCAATTGGGTCGAAACAGTTAACAAATCAATTGGGCTTGAATTAGAAAACAAATGAACAATCGCTTCAAAAATATGTTGATGTGCTTGCTTATAAAATGCTGCTGGACTTAAGATGTCAATGACAGTATCGACACCTTTTTTATCAATCATCATAGCACCAAGCACTACCTCTTCAAGCTCAATTGCTTGAGGTGGAATTTTTCCTTTTTGCAAAGGAACGATTTGACCACCTTGCCGCGTTTGTTGTGATATTGGTTTTTGCTTTTCCACGTTATAAATGTAGGTAATTAATACACATCTATCTGCTGTGAATGGAGAAAAAAGACGAACGACCTATTGTTAAAAAAAAATAAATAAATGTTAATATCTAAAACGTTTATTCCTTAAAAACACCCATTTTAAAAAATTTCTCCTGACGATCAAGAACTAATTTGTCTATCGGAATGTCTTTGATTTCGTTGAAGGCTTTCAAAATGGTTCTTTGAACAGTTGAAAAAGTTTGCTTTCGGTCCCTATGGGCTCCTCCCAAAGGCTCTTTGATGATGGTGTCAATGATTTTAAGACGTTTCATGTCTTTTGCAGTGAGCTTCAGCGCATCAGCTGCTTGCTCTTTATACTCCCAGCTTCGCCACAAAATAGATGAACATGACTCAGGAGAAATGACTGAGTACCATGTGTTTTCGAGCATCAATACTCGATCGCCAACACCTATACCCAAAGCACCTCCTGATGCACCCTCGCCGATGATCAAGACAAAAACTTGTGTTTTAAGTCGAGACATCTCCAATATGTTTCGAGCAATCGCCTCTCCTTGACCACGCTCTTCTGCCTCAAGACCAGGATAAGCACCAGGCGTATCAACCAAGCATAAAACAGGAATGCCAAACTTTTCAGCAGATTTCATAAGACGAAGAGCTTTGCGATAACCCTCTGGATTGGCCATGCCAAAGTTTCGATATTGGCGTGTTTTTGTGTTGAACCCCTTTTGCTGACCAATAAATAAAAAACTCTGATCTCCAATTTTTCCAAATCCCCCTACCATCGCTTTATCGTCTTTGACAGTGCGATCACCATGCAGTTCTAAAAAGGTTTCACCAGAAAGCGCATGGATGTAGTCCATCGTATAGGGGCGCTGGGGGTGTCGTGATAGTTGGACACGCTGCCAAGGCGTTAGATTTCCATAGATTTCTTTTTTGGTGGATAAAAGTTTTTCTTCGATTTGCTGACAGGTTATGGTGACATCGACATCACTCTCATCCCCTATTATAGCACATTTTTGGAGTTGTTCTTCAAGCTCTTGTATGGGTTGCTCAAAATCCAAATATTCCATAGTGGATCTACTTTTGATTAAACAAATATAATGTTTTGATTTAGTTGGTGGATGTACTCATTTTCTTTTTTAACTTCAAAAATCCATTTGTTAATACAGATAATAGTATGAGTAAAGTGCCAAGGTAAAATGTGAGACTCATTTTTTCATCCGATCCAAAAATAATAATGCCTAATAAAATCCCATACACTGGCTCCATATTAATGGCTAACATTAATGAAAATGGGGTTAAGTAACGCATCACATCAATGGAAACCACAAAGGCGTATGCTGTACAAACGACTGCTAATATAGATATCCAAAGGATGTCGATTTTGGTAATTAAAAACAGCTCTACTGTAAATTCACCTTGCATCAATAGGATAATGCTCATACAAACTGCACCAGCTCCGAGCTGATATACAGACATTACTCTTGCATCTGACTTATGAATAGCCTTTCCATTGATGATTGTAAATGCAACAGACAACAGAGTGGCAATAAACGCAAACATCATCCCTTCAATATGACGATACTCTGTTTGCATAATCAAACCCAATGCAACAACGACGATCAGTCCAAGTAAAATTTCATACCAAACAAACGATCGTTTGTAAAAAATGGGCTCGACCAATGCAGTGACCAATGCCCCTACTGACATGACAGAAAGCGTGACTGAAACATTGGAAACTTTTACAGCATGAAAGAAAAATACCCAATGAAGGGCAATTAAAACTCCACAGGTTAGCATAACATACATTTTTTTAGTAGATAACGCAAAAGATATGCGCTTAACACACATAAACAGTGCAACAACAGCAGTGGCCAAAACCATACGATACCACACCAATGATACTGCATCAATGGAGATGAGTTTTCCCAATATTGCTGTGAATCCAAAAATGAATACAATAAAATGAAAATGGAGTGTACTCTTGAGTTTATCGCTTGGCATACCTTAAAATAACAATAGACAAAATCCCAAAAATTACATTTGGAATCCATGCAGCAAGTGCTGATGTGTAGTTGGATTTTTCAACCATAACCTCAAATATTTTATCGAAAAAGATGTAGATGAATGCGAGAACAACGCCAAGGGCTAAATTCATTCCAATCCCTCCACGTCTCTTAAAAGAGGAAACAGCAACACCAATAATTGTAAGAATAAATGCAGCGATCATAATTGACCATCGCTTGTTTCGAACAAGGAGGTGGCTATTGATAAAAGGACTACCACTTTCTTTTTCTTTGGCAATAAAATCGTTGAGCTCAAATAAGTTGAGTGTTTGGGCTGTGTACTCCAAAGGCGATAAATCTTCAAAAGTGAAAGGCATAATTGTATCCAAACGGGGCTTCGACTCGATGGTTTCTGCACCACTTGGGTCAAAAGATCTCTTGAAATAGTCTGTTAAACGATAGATGGTATCTTCCTCAATCCAACGGATATTTCTTGCAGATATTTTAGATGTTAACACGTTGCCCTCAAAACTCTCATAGCTAATGTTATAGCCCAACTGACGGGTAGGATTGAACTGACTCAAATAAACATAATCGCCATCCCCTATCTGTTTGTAAAGCAGCTGTGTTTGCCGATCTTTTTTTGATGATATTAAAAATTCAAACTCAAATTCTTTGATGTTTTTACTGGCGTTTGGTACGATAAATTGCCCTGCTACAAATGCGCCAATAGAGATGATTGAGGCAGCAACCAAAAATGGACGTAGATATCTGTAAAACGAAATCCCTGACCCTAGTATGGCTATCACCTCAGAGTTGGAAGAAAGCTTTGAAGTAAACCATATGACCGACAGAAATAAAAATATGGGAAATAGAATAAATCCAAAGTGCCAAACAAAGTTGTAGTAATACCAAAAAATATCTAGTGTTGGTACTTCTTTCTGATTGAAATTATCAATCTTTTGTGACAGGTCAACCAAAACACTGATGGGGATAAAAAGAAATAACATTGTCAAAAATGTGACGATATATTTGTAGATGATATAACGATCTAAAATCCGAGTGTTTAGCATTATAATCTGTTATTCATTTGACGTACCATTTTGTTTTTCCAGTCTGCAAAATCGTCACTTAAAATTCGTTTTCTTGATTCGCGAGCCAACCACAAATAAAATCCTAAGTTATGAATACTAGCAATTTGTCTGCCTAAAAACTCATTCGCTGCAAACAAATGACGTAAATATGCTTTGGAATAGTCCCTATCAACAAATGTTGGGCCATCGGGATCGATTAGTGAGTAATCATTTTCCCATTTTTTATTTTTGATATTGATTGTACCGTGAGACGTAAAAAGCATCCCGTTTCTTCCATTTCGAGTAGGCATCACACAGTCAAACATATCAACACCTAAGGATATATTCTCCAAAATATTAATCGGTGTTCCAACACCCATCAAATAGCGAGGTTTGTCTTTGGGGAGAATGGAACAAACCTCATCTGCCATGGCATACATCTCCTCTGCTGGTTCTCCAACAGAAAGACCACCAATGGCATTCCCAGGTGCATCTACATCGTTGATGTATTTTGCTGACTCCACTCGCAAATCTTTGTAGGTACTCCCCTGCACAATCGGAAATAATGATTGATTATGCCCATACTTTGGATCAGTGTTATTCATCTGTTGAATACATCGATCAAGCCATCGGTGTGTGAGTGACATCGAGCTTTTAGCATAGCTGTAATCACAAGGGTGTGGCGGACATTCGTCAAACGCCATTATGATATCGGCCCCTATCGATCGTTGGATGTCAATTGCCTTTTCGGGGGTAAAAAAGTGAGATGATCCATCTATATGTGACTTGAACCGAACACCATCCTCTTCTATTTTTCTGTTGGCAGCTAGAGAATAGACTTGGTACCCTCCACTATCGGTTAGCAGGTTTCGATCCCAATTCATAAATTTATGAATGCCGCCTGCTTGCTCCAATATATCTACAGAAGGTCTTAAATACAAGTGATAGGTATTTGCCAAAATAATGTCAGGATTGATCTCCTGTTTCAAATCTTTTTGATGAATACCTTTGACAGAAGCTTGTGTTCCAACAGGCATAAAAACGGGCGTTTCAATTTGGCCATGATCTGTTGTAATGGTGCCTGCACGTGCCTTTGACCCTGTATCCGTATGTTGACAAGTAAATTTCACAGCTTGCAAAGATAATCATCGCAACTGAGCAAATCTTTGTTCTTAACAAAATGTTGATTTTTAAGTAAAAATAATGACTAAGTCTCTTTTGTATGCCCCTCTGTTACCTTATTTTTACAGTTCATATTCACAGCTGCATGAACACAATACAACAACTCGGAAATACTGTGCAACAAGTCAGGAGAGATATCCTAAGAATGGTGCACAACGTAAATTCTGGACACCCCGGTGGATCACTAGGATGTGCCGAATTTTTTGTGGTTTTATTCATGGAAATCATGAACTATAAAACTGATTTTGAAATGGATGGTGTTGGAGAGGATTTATTTTTTTTGTCCAATGGTCACATTTCACCAGTGTACTACAGCGTTCTTGCAAGAAGTGGATTTTTTCCAGTTCAGGAACTTCAAACCTTTCGACTGTTGGACTCTCGTTTACAAGGGCACCCAACCACCCACGAGAAACTACCAGGCGTAAGAATTGCATCTGGATCATTGGGACAAGGAATGTCAGTTGCCCTAGGTGCAGCAGCAGCAAAAAAACTCAACCAAGACAATTGCTTGATATACAGTTTGCATGGCGATGGTGAACTGCAAGAAGGCCAAAATTGGGAAGCAATCATGTATGCAGGTTCGAAGGGAGTTGACAACCTCATTGCGACCATTGATGTCAATGGCAAGCAAATTGACGGCAGCACAGATGATGTTCTCAACATGGGCGATATACAAGAAAAGTTTCAGGCATTTGGTTGGAAAGTTATTACCATCAAAAATGGAAATGATATATCATCGATTATTGATGGTTTGAATCAAGCTAAAAAAGAAACAAATAGTGGAAAACCTATTTGTGTATTATTGCATACAGAAATGGGCAATGGAGTTGACTTTATGATGCATACGCACGCTTGGCATGGAAAAGCGCCCAATGATGAGCAGCTATCTACAGCTCTTGAGCAAAATCCTGAAACACTAGGTGACTACTGAACTTGACCATATGAAGACATATACTTTTACAGAAAAAATTGACACACGCTCTGGCTTTGGTGATGGGTTGACCGAACTAGGTCATTCCAATAAAAATGTTGTTGCGCTCTGTGCAGATTTAACAGGCTCATTGAAAATGAATGCGTTTCAAAACAACCATCCCGAACGATTTTTCCAAATTGGAATAGCAGAAGCAAATATGATGGGAATCGCAGCAGGGCTCACCATTGGAGGTAAAATTCCATTTACAGGGACCTTTGCCAATTTCTCAACTGGACGTGTCTATGATCAAATTCGACAATCGATCGCCTATTCGCATAAAAACGTAAAAATTTGTGCATCTCATGCTGGTGTGACTTTGGGTGAGGATGGAGCAACCCATCAAATCCTTGAGGATATTGGCTTGATGAAAATGCTGCCAGGCATGACAGTCATCAACACTTGTGATTACAATCAAACCAAAACAGCAACCATTGCTATCGCCGACTATAATGGACCTGTTTATCTACGATTTGGAAGGCCTAAGGTTCCCAATTTTACAGATGAGAATCAATCATTCACTGTTGGAGAAGGACTGGTGCTATCGCCAGGAAAAGATGTGAGTATTATTGCCACAGGGCACCTGGTTTGGGAAGCGTTGGAAGCTGCAAAAGCTTTGCACGAACAAGGGATTTCGGCCGAAATTATTGACATACACACCATCAAACCTTTGGACGAAAAACTCGTCATCGAGTCCGCTAAAAAAACAGGTGCAGTTGTAAGCTGTGAAGAACATAACTTTTTGGGCGGTCTTGGTGAAAGTATCTCAAGAACACTCGCGATGCACCACCCAACCCCTCAAGAGTTCGTTGCGACGCAAGATACTTTTGGTGAGTCTGGTACACCTGCTCAACTAATGGATAAATATGGCCTTAATGCCAACGCAATTGTCAGTGCTGCAAATCGTGTTGTAACAAGAAAAAAGTAAGAAATTAAGAATTGGAGTCTAAATAGTTTGGCGTACCATCGTCATTGCTATCATCAGGAATGCCATCATCATCGACATCATACTCATCAATTGTAAGTATCCCATCCCCGTCATCGTCAGTATCTAGATAATTGGGCGTACCATCACCATCAGTGTCGTCAACGTCATCAGAAAAGTGATGATTTCCATCAATATCTTCGTCAACAGTTGGAATAGAATCCCCATCGTGATCAGCAGTCTTAAATGTGTATAGCTCGACAGCAAAAATCAAAGGAGCGTACATCCTCGGAGCTGATGAACTGCCATAATAACCCAAAGCAGAGGGCATGATCACAACTGCAGTACCAAAACCATCGAATGTAACATTTCCATTAGCGTCAACATACCATGTACTTCTCTCGATATGAGGTAGTAATTCATAAAAACCCCGAACAGTGCTCAATCCCGAAAACCATGTAGGTTGATCATTACCGTCAAAAGAATAACCATCCAAAAACATTCCCTTATATGTAACGTATACATCATCAGCAAAACTAGGTGACTCACCAACGCCTTGCCTTACATCTGGAATAACATACATGATGTGGGAAATATAATTACCATCTTCATCTTTGATTTTGACCTCCTGCTCTACCACTTGATCGATCATTGGGGTTTTATCAGGGTTATTTGTCAACGAGTCAATTGTAAACTCTACATGTTCGGTTGATGCTACATTGGCATAGTCATCATAGTTGTAGTAGTGACTTTGCAGAAAAGAAATAATAGAATCATTGTCAGCTGTTCGCTGTTCATAATAATCACGTAAAGGAGTAACAAATGTATTTCTGGTTTCATCGCATTGTATGAACAAGAATGACAATGCAAAAAGAAAAAAAGTATAGTAATTTTTCATCTAAAAAAATAGTATTGCAAGATACGATTTTCTTGTATTTTTGGTCAGTAAAATCAATAATTAACATTTCTTTTGCGAATAGATAAATATCTGTGGGCCATTCGATTTTACAAATCGAGAAATGAAGCATCCATCGCTTGTAAGAAAGGGCATGTACGCATCGACGAGGCAATTGCGAAACCCTCAAGGGAAGTTTTTGGGGCCGAGAAACTTGTGGTTCGAAAAAATCAAATGGAGTTTACCATCGTAGTTATAGACATTCCAAAATCTAGAGTGGGCGCCAAGCTAGTCGAGAGATATGCAAAAGATATTACACCAGAGGACGTTCAAAAAGCAAGGGCTGAAATTGCCATGCATCAATCCAACAACAGACTTGAGACTGGTGGAAGACCAAATAAAAAAAATCGCAGAGACCTGATGGATTTTAAAGAAAGTGGTACGATTGATCCTGATGAATGATTATATTTGAGTATGTATAATGACTGCATCTTAACGTCCAGACAAGCAGAACTTAGTATTCGCAGGATTGCTTACCAAATTTATGAGGATAACACAAAAGAAGATAAAGTTATCATCGCTGGGGTGATGACCAATGGCAATCGAGTCGGTGAATCAATTGCAAAAATTTTACGCTCTATATCAGATCTAGAAGTCATTGATTGTCAAATTCACGTGGATAAAAAAAATCCTCATGCTGAAATACAAACGTCCATTGATCAATCTGTTTATAAAAATTGTTCAGTTATTATCGTTGATGACGTCTTAAATACTGGCTCGACTCTAATCTATGCTGTTCGTCACTTTTTGGAAGTGCCACTCAGACAGTGCAAGGTTGCTGTTTTGATTAATCGAAATCATAAAAAATTTCCGATCAAAGCCGACTATAAAGGACTTTCTTTATCCACAAGCTTACACGAACAGGTAGAGATTGTGTCTAAAGAAAATACTTTTGAGGGTTATTTAACCTAATTTTTGAATGATTTTACTAACCAATTCCTCTGGACTTTCGTCGCGGACATAAATGGGGTGATTGGCTTGCTCATAAAATTGTTTTCTTTCAAAAATATGCTTAGAAATAAATTCCAATAAATCCTTTTTTGTGTTCAAATGAGAAATCATTGGACGCTTGCTTCGCACTGGAAACAAGCGATTGCAAAGCATATTTACAGAGGGAGAAAGGTAGAATGTGTTATGTGTTGCTTGTAAAACAGATTGCATATTATCAGCATAGCAAGGCGTACCCCCACCTAGCGAAAGAACAGATACTTTTTGATTGACAAGAAGCTCATCTAAAGATATTTTTTCGAGTTTTCTAAACCCAATTTCACCATTTTTAAAAAAAAGATTTGGAATAGAGTCACCATGTTTATTGGTCAAATATTCATCTAAATCTACAAAAGGTAGTTCTAACTGTTCTGCCAAAAGTCGCCCAGCAGTGCTTTTCCCACAGCCCATGTAGCCGAGAAGAACAATGTGACGATTAGCTGCCAAATCTTTATTTATGCGATCACTCATGGTATGCTTGCAAATTTAAGCCAATTTAAACTTTGATTAATCGTAGAATTGAATTTATATTTGCAGCCATTGTAAAAAAACTGATTTGGTAGCTCAGTTGGTAGAGCATCTCCCTTTTAAGGAGAGGGTCCTGGGTTCGAGACCCAGCCAAATCACCATGACTTGGTAGCTCAGTTGGTAGAGCATCTCCCTTTTAAGGAGAGGGTCCTGGGTTCGAGACCCAGCCAAGTCACAAAAACCCCTCGGCGCACGTGGCGGAACTGGTAGACGCGCTAGGTTGAGGGCCTAGTGGGAGTTAAATCCCGTGGAGGTTCGATTCCTCTCGTGCGCACCATTTTTTATTTATATTTTTTTTTGTAGTTTTGTTTAATGTTTGTTAATTAGAAGTTAAACAAAATGAATCGGGTTAAAACTAGTTTTAGTATTAAAAATCTGGAGCACTTATCCGGAATCAAAGCCCACACAATCAGAATTTGGGAAAAAAGATATAGTCTTTTTGAACCTGAACGAACAGAAACAAACATACGTCTCTACAACTTAGATAGTCTCCAGAAACTCCTTAATGTTTCGATGCTTTACAAAAATGGCTTTAAAATTTCGAAAATTGCAAAAATGGAGGCAAATGAAATCAAAAGCAAGGTGCACTCCATTACCCTCCAAAAAAGTCCATACGACTGGTCACTTGGGTTATTTAAGCTTTCTATGATTAATTTTGATCAACGTCTGTTTACCAACACCTTTGACGAACTGATGGAAAAAATGAGTTTTGGTGAAATCTTTCAGTCTATTTTCACACCACTCATGATTGAGCTTGGCGTTTTATGGCAAACAAACTCGATCAGTCCCTCGCACGAACACTTTATCACTAGCTTGATTAAACAAAAAATACACTCCCTTTGCGAAAAACTACAGGAGGCGCAACCAATCCATTTAGACCAAACCTATGTATTGTATCTTCCAGACAATGAGATTCATGAGTTGGGATTACTTTATTTGAACTATGAAATTCTTAATCGTGGTTATAAGACAATTTTTTTAGGGCAATCTGTTCCAACAACCAGCTTGTCAAATTTTCTAGAAAAATATGATGAGATGGTGTTTGTGTCATGCTTCACTATCGAACCAAACAGCGATCGTGTTGAGGATTATTTAAATGATTTTGAGCAAGAAGTTTTAGCTGGTGAGGGATCAGAATTATGGATTACAGGCTTCCAAGTGCAACACATGTCAAACCATAAAAATCCAAAAATTCGGATTTTTAAATCTTCAGCAGATTTAATAAAAGAATTATAATTTTTTGTTAAGACTTGAATTAACAATAAAAATATTATAATTTGCATCAATTATTTGTTTAAATTTATTTGTGAAATCTATTTTTGATACTGTATCAAAACGATGTAGTAAGGAAATTACAGAGTCGTATAGCACTTCTTTTTCCTTGGCCACTCGCATGCTTTCCTCTGAAATACGACAGGACATCTATAATATTTATGGGTTTGTGAGGTTAGCAGATGAAATTGTTGACAGTTTTCATGACTTTGATAAGTTTACGCTTCTAAATCGTTTTGAAGAAGATTTGACCCATGCGCTAGATCATAAAATTAGTACTAACCCAGTACTGAATGCTTTTCAAGAGACTGTTCATCGCTATGAAATTGACAGAGAATTTATCGATGCGTTCATGCAAAGTATGCGTTGGGACCTTTCAAAAAAAGTGTACGAAACAGATGAAGAGTTTAAAAGTTATATTTATGGCTCTGCAGATGTTGTTGGGTTGATGTGTCTTCGCGTGTTTGTCAAGGGAGATCACAAATTGTTTAAAGAATTAAAGTCATCAGCAATGGCACTTGGGTCAGCATTTCAGAAGGTAAATTTTCTTCGTGATCTGAAAAACGATTTTGAGCAACTCGAACGATCATACTTCCCCGGTGTTGACTTACGACAGCTAGACGATGCTTCCAAACGAAAAATTATAGCCGAGATTGAATCCGATTTTCATAAAGGTTTGTCTGGTATTTTCAAACTACCCAATGCTGCTAAGTTTGGAGTCTACACTGCTTACAAATATTATTTAAGGCTCCTTAAAAAATTAAAACGTGTTCCCTCTGAACAAATTAAAAATAAAAGGGTCCGGGTTGCAAATATTCAGAAAGTAGATGTTTTGGCTCGCTCGTATGTAAGGTATCGTTTTAATATTCTGTAAGCTATGCTCCTCACTTTACAGATTTTTATATTTTTCTTGACGTTTGTTTCTATGGAGGGTGTGGCTTGGTTTTCTCACAAGTACATCATGCATGGTTTTTTATGGTCTCTTCACAAAGACCATCACAAAAAAAATCACGATTCGCACTTTGAAAGAAATGATGCTTTCTTTTTGTTTTATGCAGCAGTGAGCGCATGTTTTGTTGTGCTGTGGGGGGACTATGGATTTTGGCCAGGAATGGCGATAGCACTTGGGATATTTGCCTATGGGCTAACGTACTTCTTTGTTCACGACATCTTTATCCACCAACGTGTAAAGTGGTTTAGAAATGCCAATACTCGGTATGCAAGAGCCATTCGCAGAGCACATAAAATTCATCATAAAAATCTAAGTAAAGAAAAAGGAGAATGCTTTGGAATGTTATGGGTGCCGATGAAATACTTAAAAAAATAAAAGCTTAAAGTTTAGCCATTTGAATGGCAGCCGCAGCAGCTTCCTCTCCTTTATTTCCAAAAGACCCCCCACTTCTCGCTAGAGATTGTTCGAAGTTATCATCTGTTAATACACAAAAAATAACAGGAATCTTACCCAGTGCATTGAGTTGCTGAATGCCATTGGTAACCCCTTGACAAACATAGTCAAAGTGACTTGTTTCTCCTCGTATGACACTGCCAATAGCAATCACAGCATCATAACAATCTCTGTCGATAACGCTACGACTTGCATACACCAACTCAAAGCTGCCAGGAACATCAATCCGATCAATCTGTGTGGCGTTTTTTTGTGACAAAATATTTTGTGCGCCTTCGTATAAACTTTCTGTGATTTCAGTGTTCCAATTGGAAACAACTAAGGCAAACCGCAACCCTTTCGCACTTGGAAGTGTATTGATAAGCAAGTGATTACTGTTCTGGTTTTCAGTTGCCATTTTATCTACTGCTGGCCTGACCGAGCAATGCGTCGATATTATTAGCATCTACCCCATCAGAAAATTCATCCTTGATGATTGAAAAGTATTCGCTTGCTGTTTTTTTATCTCCTAATGATAAAGCAACTAGCCCAGCCTTTCGCAAATAGCGAGGATAAGTGACCTTATTGTCACTGTAAGACAATGCCTTTTCATAGTATTGAAGAGCATCAAAAAATTGTTCCAGTTCTGCAAAAGCATCTCCTATACCTCCCAATGCAAGAGGTTGTAGTACAGGATCGGAAGATTTAAAATCCTCAAGATAGTCGATGGCTGTTTCAAATTCTTTCAGATGAAGATATATCATCCCAGTACTGTAAGTGGCAATATCTGCAGCTGGCGTTCCACTGTAATTGTCAATGATATCGAGGAAACCATATTTCCCATCGGCACCATTTAATGCATTTTGAAAAAGAGAATCACGATCGTTTTCATTGGCAAATCCCTTTTGGAAGTAGTCTTGCGCAAAATAAATTTCGGTATTGGCCTCAGCAACTTTTGGAGCAACAACTAAGTTTTGATAGCCCAAATAGGTAAGTACAACAACGATAATCCCAACAATCAGTCCAATAATTTGACTTTGATAGTTTGCAATCCAATTTTCAATTCGAGATGCACCAGTGTCCAGGTTTGAAAAAACTTCTTCTGTTCTATCGACTTCTGGATTGTGCTGAGAAGTTCTCGTTTTCTTTGCTCCGCGCTTTTTATATGTGGCCATAGTTTGTAAATCGTGTTTGCAAAAATATGATAAATATTGAAATGAACATTCTGTTAAAACGATCAAAAATCAATAATTTGGTGATTCGTAACAAAGTGACACAATTTTTGGCCTGTGAAGGAGCTATTTTTAAACAAACTTTCGATTATAAACTACAGAAACCTCACTGGTACTGACTTCGATCTGAACAACAATATCAATTGTTTTATTGGGAATAATGGCGTTGGCAAAACAAATGCTTTGGATGCGATATATTTCCTAGCAATGGGGAAAAGCTATACCAATAGCATTTCAAGTCAAAATATCAATCACGATGCGAGCTTTAGCATGATCGAGGGAATCTTTGATAAAGATGGAAAAAGCCTTCAAATTCAGTGTCATTTGGAGCGTGATGGCAAAAAAACAATCAAACGAAATCGAAAAGCGTATAAAAAAATTGCTGATCATGTTGGGCTGATCCCTGTTGTTGTCATTTCTCCTAATGATATTGACTTAATATCCGAGGGGAGTATTGTGAGAAGAAAATTTTTAGATCGCACCATTTCGCAGTCTGATAAAAACTATCTGAACAATCTAGTGACCTATCACCGAATTTTACAACAAAGAAATGCTTTACTCAAACATTTTTCATCAACCAATAGCTTTGACAAAGACACCCTATCAACTTATAACGAAAAGCTTATCCAATTTGGCAACCCAATCCACGAGGCAAGAAAAACATTCATAAAGACTTTTCATCCTTTATTTCACAATCGATATCAGTTTATAAGTGGTAATCATGAGCCTGTTTTTGTGAGTTATGATTCGAAACTCGTTGACAGTTCTTTTAAAACTCTTTTAGAAGAATCATTGCAAAAAGATCGTATGTTACAATACACCAGTGTTGGCCCACACAAAGACGATTTGAGTTTTCAAATCAATGATTTTCCGATCAAGAAATTTGGTAGTCAAGGGCAGCAAAAAACATTTTTGATCGCGCTCAAACTTGCCCAATTTGATATCATTAGAAATCAAATGAATGTATTACCCATTTTGCTTTTAGATGATATTTTTGATAAATTAGATGATAGTCGAGTGATGCAAATCATCAATTTGGTCAATGACGATTCCTTTGGTCAGTTGTTTGTTACAGATACCAATAAGGAGCGAACAGAAAATATGATTAAAGAAACAGCGCAAAGCTATTCTATTTTTAATTTGTAAAAAATCTAAAAACACATGAGTCATGATGCGCAAAAAATAAAAGCAATCCTTGGAGAATTCATCTCAAAAAACGCGCTTAGCGATGGGATTGACACAGCACGAATACAAGAAAATTGGAGCTCAATTATGGGGGAAAACATAAGTGCTTACACAAAGGAAGTGAGCTTAAAGCAAGATGTTCTTATTGTAAAATTAAGCTCGTCCGTACTTCGACAGGAGCTGAGCTACGGCAAAGAAAAAATTGTTGAAATGATCAATAAATCTTTGGGGGGGAACAAGATTCAGGACATTCGATTTGTCTAATAGATTTCACGCTGAGAGAAATGAAATGCACACTCAATTGCTGCATTTTCATCACTGTCAGAACCATGAATTGCATTTCGACCAACAGACTCAGCAAATAGTTTCCGTATCGTTCCTTCGGCTGCCTCTACAGGGTTTGTAGATCCGATCAGTGCTCTAAAATCAGCAACTGCATTGTCCTTTTCTAATACTGCAGCCACAATTGGACCACTTGTCATAAAGGCAACCAATTCACCAAAAAAGGGTCTTTCCTTGTGGACTTCATAAAATGCCTCAGCTTCTAGCTGACTGAGTTGGGTCATTTTCATCGCTTTAATCTCAAAGCCAGCGACTGCAATTTTTTCAAAAATGACACCAACATGCCCTGCGCTAACTGCATCAGGCTTTATCATGGTAAATGTTCTATTCGACATCAATATTTTTTTTGCAAACCTACTAAAAATTCAATCTTCCCCAACTATGAACATTAGTTTGTAGTTTTGACTTATGATTCAGATTTGTTTGATAGGCGATGGAAATGTTGCAATTGCACTTGCAAGAGAAATCCTTGAAAACAATGCGCTTTCTCTTGTACAACTCATTTGCAGGGATCAAAACAGGGTTCCGAACGATTTAATCCATCTCCCAATTTCGAATCATTTCAACACTCTTCCCGATTGTGATTTTGTGCTGATAGCAGTTTCTGACAATGCCATACATGAAGTGAGTCAAAAAATACCCCTGTCAGATGCCATCGTGGTGCATACTTCTGGGGCATCTTCGATCGATTTACTCAACAAACACAGTAAAAGGGGAGTGATGTATCCATTGCAAACATTTTCGCAAGATCGTCGATTACATTGGCAAGAAATCCCTTTGCTGTTGGAAGGAAATAACACAGATGTCAAAGACAACTTGGAAAAACTTTCGAAAACGCTTAGTACTGTTGTTACACATGCAAAAGAAGAAGAACGTTTACATATGCATCTTGCTGCTGTTGTCGTAAACAATTTCACAAACCATCTATATGTGGAGGCAGAAAAGTTCTGCAAGTCAAAAAACCTGAGTTTTGACATGTTGATTCCTTTGATCGAAGAAACAACGAGAAAACTATCGTCTCTTGACCCACGTAACAGTCAGACGGGTCCTGCGTTGAGGGGAGATTTGCAAACGATTGAACGTCATAAATCGACTGTAATGACAAATGAATTGGCTGATATTTACTTATTTTTTACATCACAATTATTAAAACAATACAATGAAAATCTTTAAAGAAGAACTCAAACACATAAGAAACTTTATTTTTGATGTTGATGGCGTCTTCACCGACGGAAGCATATTGATTCACGAAGATGGATCGATGTTGAGATCGATGAACACCAAAGATGGGTATGCTGTCAAAGCAGCTTTACATGCTGGGTTTCGTTTTTGCATCATCTCTGGTGGCACAAATCCTGCTGTTAAAAAAAGACTCAATGATTTGGGGGTGAAAGATGTTTTTCTAGGCATTCATGACAAAGTGAAAACACTCGAAAAATACCTGTCCGATAACAATCTTAAAGCCAGTGAGAGTTTGTTTATGGGTGATGATATCCCTGATATACCAGCCATGAATAAGGTGCATTTGGCTACCTGCCCAAACGATGCAGTTCCAGAAGTTCGCGCTGCTTCTGACTATATTTCTCATGTCCCTGGCGGAAAGGGATGTGTGAGAGATGTGATTGTACAAACGCTAAAAATTCATGGTAAATGGGGTGATTTTTTTGAAGCTAGAAATGATACCAAATGAATATTCCTAAAGGGGTAGAAATTATTCTGGGGTCAGGGTCGCCTAGACGACAATCCCTGCTCGAGCAAATGAATATTCAGCATCGTGTTGAGTTGCGAAGCATCGAAGAAAAGTATGACTTGGGTTTACAAGCTGAGCAAATCACAGACTATTTGGCGCGACAAAAAGGAAAAGCATTTCAAGACAACCTACTCTCATCCAATCAAATCGTCATTACTGCTGATACGATTTTATGGTTTGAGGGCAATGCCCTGGGAAAGCCTAAAAATGAGACAGTTGCCAAGCAAATGTTACTCTCTCTTTCTGGAAAAACACACCGTGTGATTAGCTCCGTTTGTTTTACAACCCTGCGCCAACAACACACGATTAATTGCTTTACAGATGTAAAGTTTACAGATTTAAACGAAGATATTGTTGCACAATATGTGGCAACTGGCAGCCCTCATGATAAGGCAGGTTCTTATGGCATTCAAGACACTTTTGGACTGTATGCTGTTGCAGAAATTAATGGTTCCTACACCAATGTAATGGGATTGCCATGTATGCAAACCTACAAGGCATTAGAGGAATTGGTTCAAGCTCGTTTGTGAATTCAATTACTTTTCAGTCCATTCACGCAACTTCTTTTTGTTGAAATTCACATACTGTTGATTGCCTGCTGATTCTGCCAATTCGAGCGACCTTTGGGCAGCATCTATCGCCATCTTCAATTCACCAAGTGCTTCGTGTATCAAAGATTTTTGACGATAAAACCAAAACGCATCATCTTTTAATGCAACTGCCTTAGTGATCCACACTTTAGCCTTTTGAAGATCTTTATCATTGTTAAGATAATAAACTGCTGCAGTGTATAAATCATTGGCAGATGCAGTATCGACATTCATTTTTGATAAATTAGACTCCATGATTTTACTTGTTGTAAAAACAATTGGAAGCTGTATCGCTGTTTTTTCCCAAGCCAATTGTAAATCTGCAGTATCAAGGGTAATGTTTTCGATTGAAATCCGAAATGATTCTGTATGAGAAACATCTTGAACCTCTGAACGAACAGCAAGGCTTATTTGTTCTTCATCCCATTGTGCTGGAGTTCCCCAATTGTCAGTTTTACTATAAAAATACACCATCCAAGCATCTTTGTTTGGAGTTGTGTACAATGCATAAGTACCCTTCGACAGAGGATGGCCAGAAATGACAACATCATGTGAGAAAGTAATCAAAGTGTTTCGATTTGCACCCGTACGCCAAAGTACATTATAAGGAACCAAATCTCCAAAAATCGTTCGCTCTCGAACAGATGGCCTTGCGTAATCGATAGTGACCTCCGAGAGGCCAACAGTCTGCATTAACTTGGCTTTTGGGCTGAGTTGAGGTCTTGGTATTTGAGCATGAATGCTTAGCGTGAAAAAAAGAGCGAAAAGGAATAATAAAGCTTTCATTTAATTGGGTTTAATTCTCAAAGCTACACATTTCATACAAACGAATGAATATTAATTTTGTTTAATGTTTTTTTTAATTCATTCAACAAAATGATATATTTGAAAAAAAAAAGTGTACAGCTATACATCAGAGCAAAATTTACCAATCGATATTAAAGAAGCATGGGAATTTTTGTCAGATCCCAAGAATCTAAAGACGATTACGCCAGATTATATGGGTTTTGATATCATTTCAGGTGCAGATCGTAAGATGTTTCCAGGGCAAATCATACAGTATATCCTCACTCCTATTCTCAAGATTCCTTTTCGTTGGGTGACTGAAATCACTCATGTGGAGCATGAGCGATACTTTGTTGACGAACAACGCTTTGGACCTTATACTTTTTGGCATCACAAGCATTTTATTGAAGAAATCCCAAATGGGGTGAAAATGACAGATATCGTAGATTATAAACTGCCTTTGGGTTTGCTGGGGCGTTTTGCGCACTGGCTGTTTGTTAAGAACAAAGTGCGATCCATTTTTAATTATCGCGAGCAAAAGCTCGAAAGCATCTTTGGAAAATATAAATAGAACATGAAAAAGAATATCTTATTTATTGGAGGGTCGAGTGGTATTGGCCTCGCAACAGTGAAACTGCTTGCTGAAACCCACGAAGTATATATAGCCTCTCGATCATCAGAGGCACTCGCAGGACTATCCATAAATCATCTCCCCTTTGATGTGACAACTGATGATTTATCAACGCTCGACTTGCCTAGTGAATTGTCAGGGCTTGTGTATTGTCCAGGCAGTATCAATTTACGCCCATTTAAAGGGCTTAAGCCAGAGGCTTTTGAAGCAGATTTCAAGATCAATGTTTTGGGCTTTGTCAGTTGTATGCAAGCTGTTTTGCCAAAGTTGACTACCAACAGTAGTGTCGTATTGTACAGTACAGTCGCAGTAAAAGTGGGGATGCCATTTCACGCGAGTGTGGCCGCATCTAAGGGAGCGCTTGAGGGCCTTGGCAAGTCACTTGCTGCTGAGCTAGCACCCAACACTAGAGTGAATGTGATTGCGCCGTCGATTACCAACACCCCATTGGCAGATCGCTTTTTGAACAATGAAACTAAAATGGAAAAATCGGCACAGCGACACCCATTGAAGCGTGTTGGCAAAGCTGAAGACGTCGCATCAATGACGCGTTTCTTG
This sequence comes from uncultured Flavobacteriaceae bacterium, assembly GCA_913051755.1. Next base: position 19,537 of record CAJXBR010000001.1, on the reverse strand, counting down.
CTCAGCGATGAAAGCAGTTGGATGACTGGTCAAATCATTGGCTTGGATGGAGGGATGTCATCACTAAACACACACTAAATTGGATTCTATTGCATTGTTTTGGTTTCGCAGGGACTTACGTTTAGACGACAATGTGGGTCTTTATCATGCCCTGCAGAATGAATCGAATGTACTTCCCATCTTTATTTTCGACACTGATATTTTGAGTCGTTTGCCCAAAGACGATGCTCGTGTTTCCTTTTTATTTCAGCAAATCGAAGATATTAACAGTCAGCTTGCCCAATCAAAGAAGAAAATTCATGTTTTTAGTGGCAAGCCGATCAATGTATTTAAAGAGATTTTAAATTCTAATAAAGTTCATGCCGTTTACGCCAATCGAGATTATGAACCTTACGCCACAACAAGAGACTCCGAAATCAAAACCCTACTAGAAGAGAACAATATTTCTTTCTCAACTTTCAAAGATCATGTCATTTTTGAGCAAGACGAGGTCGTCAAGTCAGATGGTACTCCCTATCGCGTTTATACACCTTATTCCAGAACTTGGCTTGCTGCATTTGCAGAGGATAGAGATCTCAAAGACTACAGTGTTGCATCTTTTGAAAAACTTGTTAAACTTACAGCACACAACAATCCGAGTTTGTCAGATATTGGCTTCACAACATCCAAAATTGCTGTGCCGCAGTATAACACCTCGAAACAAATCATCGTTCAATATGAGGAGTTGAGAAACACACCCTCAGTTGCAGGCACTTCAAAAATAGGAGTTCACTTGCGTTTTGGTTCTGTGAGTATTCGAAAATCAGTTGCCAAAGCATTGCAATCTACAAATCAAACTTTTTTGAAGGAGTTGATCTGGCGTGAGTTTTTTATGCAGATATTATGGCACTTCCCGCACACCGAAAATCAAAGTTTCAAACCCCAATACGATCGAATTGAGTGGCGCAACAGTCCAGAAGATTTTCAGCGTTGGTGTGATGGCGAAACAGGTTATCCATTTGTTGATGCTGGCATGAAAGAAATGAACCAAACTGGATTTATGCACAATCGAATACGTATGCTTGTTGGTAGTTTTTTATGCAAACATTTACTGATCGATTGGCGCTTGGGTGAGGCATATTTTGCCCAAAAGCTTTTGGATTATGAAATGGCGAGTAATGTTGGTAATTGGCAATGGGTCGCAGGATGTGGGGTTGATGCAGCGCCTTATTTTAGGATTTTTAATCCAACAGAGCAGATCAAAAAGTTTGACAAAAACCATGACTACATTAAAAAGTGGGTGCCCAACTATCAATCGCCCTCTTATCCCAAACCTATCGTTGATCATAAAATGGCACGAGAACGTTGTTTGGAAACCTATAAATCTGCCTTAAACAAATGAGAGGAGTCAAAAAAGCGGATCTCCCCGTAAAGCTTTGTTTGGTATGTGATCGACCCTTCAAATGGCGAAAAAAATGGAAAAAAAATTGGAATGAAGTTAAATATTGTAGTCAAAAATGCAGGAAAAACAAAACACAGCTTTAGTTTGGTTTAGGAATGATCTTCGGATCGCTGACAACCAATCGCTTTATAATGCAACAACAAAGCACGAAAGAGTTATAGGTCTTGTTCTGATTCCAGATTTTTGGTTAAAAGAAACAGAGTTTGGATTCAAAAAAATGGAAGTGTTCAGGGCACGTTTTTTGATCGAAACCATTGAAGATTTAAGGCAAGAACTAAAGGTGTTAAACATTCCTTTGATCGTAAAGTTGGACAGCGGAAGTTCTTTGAAACAGCTTTGCAATCAATATCAAATCACTGATTTGTACATGCAAGAGGAATGGACAAAAGAGGAAGTTGATCAAGAAAAAAACATACCTGATACTGTCACTGTCCACAAATCTTACAATCAATTTTTATTTCATCCTGATGATTTGCCTTTTGCGATTGTTGACCTTCCTGAAGTTTTTACTGTTTTTCGAAAAGCATGTGAAAAAAATAGTACAGTTCGACCCTGCACACCAGAGCCCATAAAGCTTGCAGATGAAAATTATCAAATTCCCTCTAGTGAACCATTGACTTTAAAGGAGCTCGGATATGCGCCATTTGATATCCACCCCAACAGCGCCTTTCCATTTGAAGGTGGAAGTTGTGCAGCAAGTAAACGATTAAATCACTATTCTTGGACAACTAAAAAGTTATCTTACTACAAGAAAACAAGGAATGGATTATTGGGAACTGATTACAGTTCCAAGTTTTCTTCATGGCTAGCAAACGGATCTATCTCTCCCAAATCAATTTATTGGTCGGTAAAAGATTATGAGAAAGAAATTGATAAAAATCAATCAACTTATTGGCTAATTTTTGAATTGATATGGAGAGATTATTTCAAGTATGTTTCATTGCGCCACGGCAGTTCTATTTTCGATATTGGGGGAATCAAAAAAAGGGCATATGATTGGAAGCAAAATCAACAGGTATATGGCCAATGGATTAACGGCACAACAGCTGAACCATTTGTAAATGCCAATATGCTCGAACTTAAAAATACTGGGTTTATGAGTAATCGTGGGAGACAAAATGTAGCGAGTTATTTTGCAAAAACATTGCAAATGGACTGGCGTTGGGGTGCTGCTTATTTTGAATCCATGTTAATCGATTATGACGTCCACAGCAATTATGGCAATTGGATGTATAACGCTGGTGTTGGAAATGACCCAAGAGATCGCGTGTTTAATGTAGGTCTACAAGCAGAGCGTTATGATGGAAAAGGGAAATATCAGTCCACGTGGCTGCAAAAAACATTGTTCTAATGGAAGTTAGACTTATTCTTGGCGATCAACTTAATGCCGAACACAGCTGGTTCGAGCAAGTTAACAGCGATGTGATTTATGTGATGTTTGAAATGCGTCAAGAAACAAACTATGTCAAACATCACATACAGAAAGTCGTTGCCTTTTTTGGCGCCATGAGAAACTTTGCGAAAGCAAGAGAAAATGAAGGCCATCAGTTTATATATTACACCCTTGATGACCCTGAAAATGAGCAAGATCTGAAGTCAAATCTCAACAAAGTCATTTCACTTTTAGATGCAAAACGGTTTGCGTATCAGCTGCCTGACGAGTTTCGCCTAAACGAGCAACTTCGTTCGTATTGCAAGGACTTAAAAATTCCTTCAAAATCGTATGACTCCGAACATTTTCTAACTACAAGAGATGAGATGGCCCATTTTTTTGAAGGCAAAAAGAAATGGGTTATGGAGTTTTTCTATCGTTATATGCGTAAAAAGTTTGATATACTCATGGTGCATGACCAACCAGAAGGTGGGTCGTGGAATTATGATAAATTCAATCGCAACAAATGGAATGGATTGCCTGAAATCCCTCCTCCATTTTATCCAAAAGTTGATGAGATCGATGTCATACAGAAAATGATTGAAAATGAAGGGATCAAAACACTTGGAACTTTCTCAAAAGACGATTTTCTCTTTCCAGTGACAAGAGAAGAAAGTATCGACCAACTCGATTACTTTTGCCAGCATCTCCTTGCGCATTTTGGCACCTATCAAGATGCAATGCATCAAGAGCAAACCAATCTTTTTCATGCGAGAATATCTTTTGCTTTGAATGCTAAAATCATCAATCCCCTCGAGGTGATAAACCATGCGATTGACACTTATAGAAAACAGCCAGATGTCATTTCCCTTTCTCAAGTTGAGGGTTTTGTCAGGCAAGTGCTGGGTTGGCGTGAATACATCAGAGGATTGTATTGGAAAGAAATGCCCTCTTACAAAGAGTTGAATGCTTTGGAAAACAACAACCCCCTTCCAGATTTCTATTGGACTGGAAAAACAAAGATGAATTGTCTGAGTACAACCATAAAAAACAGTTTGGAACACGCTTATGCTCATCACATTCAAAGGCTTATGATTACAGGAAATTTTGCGCTACTTGCGCAAACCCATCCTGATGCTGTTGATGAGTGGTATTTGGGCATATATGCAGATGCAGTTGAATGGGTACAACTCCCAAACACACGAGGGATGAGTCAATATGCAGATGGTGGTATGGTTGCTACCAAACCTTATGTTTCCTCGGGGTCTTATGTCAATAAAATGAGTAATTATTGTTCGTCGTGCAGCTATAACAACAAAAAGAGGTTAGGTGATGATGCTTGCCCATTTAATAGCCTGTATTGGAATTTTTTAGATGATAAAAAAGACTTGCTCAAAAGCAACAATCGTATGGGTATGATGCTGAATTTGTTGCGAAAAATCAATCCAGAGGAATTGGCTGCCATTAAAACACGAGCTTACGAAATTATTGCCAATCCCGATGACTACTAAGTCAGAAGTGTCGGTTTTTTGGTTTAAAAGAGATCTTAGGGTTCTCGACAACCCTATGCTTCAAGCTGCTGTAATTGACCCTATACCTACACTTTTGGTATATAATTTCGAACCTCTATTGACAGAGAATCATCACTATGACAAAAGACATTGGCAATTTGTATTCGAAAGTTTGGAGGAACTCAATCATTTCTTTTCACAATACGACACAAAAATAATCATAAGCAGTTCAGACATACTGCACACGTTTGAGGAAATACAGAAGCAATACACGATCAAAACAATATACAGTCATCAGGAAACTGGGCTTGCTTGCACCTATGCTAGAGATCAAGAGGTGGCTGGGTTTTGTAATTCCTTATCGATCGATTGGAAAGAGTTTACAAATAATGGTGTTTTTCGGGGTTTGTCAAATCGAAAGAATTGGCGTAAAAAATGGTATCAGTTTATGTCAGAACCCATACAAAAATGGGAAGCAACAAAGGATTCATTTGTGTCTATTGCAGCAATCGATGAGATGAACTTTAAGCCTTTTGAATGGACAAAACATAAGACTGATCAAATTCGCCAAAAGGGTGGCACAAAGCAAGGACTTGCCTATTTGAATAGTTTTATAGATGATCGTCATAATTCGTATCAAAACTCGATTTCAAAGCCAGAATTATCACGAAAAGCTTGTAGTAGATTATCTCCATATATTGCTTGGGGCAACTTATCGGTTCGCTATGTATGGCAAACTGCCGAGCAGGCCAAACGAAAGGAAGCATCGAAATTTCAACTCAATGCTTTCACATCAAGATTACGATGGCAAGCCCACTTTATTCAAAAGTTTGAGATGGAGGATCGAATGGAATTTGAGAGTATCAACAAAGGATATGCATCATTAGACAAAGTAGTTGATGAAAGCTTGATACAAGCCTGGAAAGATGGACAAACAGGCTTTCCATTGGTTGATGCATCTATGCGATGTTTGGCTGAAACAGGTTACATCAATTTTCGAATGCGTGCGATGTTGGTATCGTTTTTCACCCATCATTTGTGGCAACCCTGGCAACATGGTGTTACGCATCTGGCAAAACAGTTTTTGGATTTTGAGCCTGGCATTCATTATCCTCAATTCCAAATGCAAGCAGGTGAAACTGGTATCAATATGTTGCGAATTTACAATCCAGTAAAAAATAGTTTAACGCATGACCCTGAGGGCGTATTTCTTTGCAAATGGGTTCCAGAGCTGCGTAAGCTTCCATTACATCTACAGCATGAGCCTTGGAATATCACAGCTATTGAGGAAGAGCTTTATGATTTTTCTCTTGGGAAAGACTATCCAAAACCTGTTATTGACTTGCAAACTGCAGCAAGACATGCTTCCAAGCAACTTTGGTCGATAAAAGCATCTGCAAAAGTCAGGAAAGAATCGAAACGCATACTTTTAAAGCACACCTTGGCAGATAGAAACAACTTTGATTAGATGGAAAAAAAACAATTTAGTGTTGAACAAATCGACCGAATTATCGAAATGGCATGGGAAGACCGCACCCCTTTTGATGCGATTAAGTATCAGTTTGGTATCAAAGAGCAAGAGGTTATTTCTCTCATGCGCAACAATCTTAAACCCTCAAGTTTTAAGCTATGGCGAAAACGCGTACAAGGCAGAAAGACCAAGCACAGCAAGCAAAGAGGCGAGGATATCAATCGATTTAAATGCAGTCGTCAACGAGGGATAAGCAACAATAAGGTTTCAAAACGATAGGAATCAGCAGGCCTTATATACGCTTGATTTCAGCACCGATAGATTGTAGTCTCTCAACGATGCGTTCATAGCCACGATCGATCTGTTCGATGTTGTGAATCGTACTCTTTCCTTTTGCCGACAAAGCAGCAATTAACAGCGAAATTCCAGCACGAATATCAGGAGAGGTCATTGTTGTTCCTTTGAGGGAAGATGTGAAATCATGCCCAATAACAGTCGCTCGGTGAGGGTCACAAAGGATAATTTTTGCGCCCATATCTATTAGCTTATCAACAAAAAACAAGCGACTTTCAAACATCTTTTGATGAATCAGTACACTCCCTCTAGCCTGCGTAGCGACCACAAGCATAATGCTTAAAAGATCGGGGGTGAAACCAGGCCATGGCGCATCAGAAATGGTCATTATTGAGCCATCGATAAAACTCTGAACTTCATAACCATCAGTATGTGCAGGGATGTAAATATCATCGTCGCGCTTTTCAATCCGAATCCCCAATTTTTGAAAAACACTTGGAATTTGACCCAAATTGTCCCACGAAACGTTCTTGATTGTCAATTCACTTCGTGTTAGTGCTGCCAAACCAATCCAACTGCCGATTTCAACCATATCAGGTAAAACGCGATGGGTAGTTCCAGAAAGGCTGTCAACACCTTCAATCGTCAATCGATTTGATCCAACGCCAGAGATTTTGGCACCCATCCTGTTGAGCATACCACAGAGTTGTTGTAAATAGGGTTCGCAAGCAGCATTGTAGATCGTTGTCGTGCCATCTGCAAGCACAGCTGCCATCACCAAGTTGGCTGTTCCAGTGACAGAGGCCTCATCGAGGAGTAAATAGGCTCCTTTTAGCCTATCTGTCTCAACACTGTAAAAGTGGTTTTCGCTATCATAGGTAAAATCTGCACCCAATTTTATGAGTCCATCAAAATGAGTATCGACTCGTCTTCTTCCAATTTTGTCGCCACCAGGTCGGGGAATATAGCCTTTACCAAATCGAGTCAGCAAAGGACCAACCAACATAATCGACCCTCTGATTTTTCTTCCGTCAGACTTAAAATCATCTGACTTGAGATAGTCTAAATTGATTTGGTCAGCTTGAAAAACATAGTGGTTGTCACTCTTTTTTTGGATACGAACACCTAGGGCTTCTAAGATTTGAAGTAACTTGTTGATATCAACGATTTCTGGAACATTGGTAATTTCGACTGGCTCTGCTGTGAGAAGAACTGCACATAAAATTTGAAGTGCCTCGTTTTTTGCGCCTTGCGGCTCAATGGTTCCTGACAGCGGCCTTCCACCTTCTACAACAAATGTTCCCATTTTTACTTTCGACGTTTGTGTCGATATTTTTTATTTCTGTTGGAGTGTTGCTGCTTTTGACGACCAAATCGTTTGTTGCTCAATCGAATCAGTTCCTCAGAGCTCGTTAACATTTCGCTTGAATTTTTGAGGTTGATTGCGCCATTTGAAATCTCAAACAAATGCTCAAAAATAACAGCATCTTCAACAGTATCTTTGTTCCAATTCAAAAAACATTTTTTCATGTGATTTGCAATCACATAAACCAACGCATCTTTCTGCTCACCCTCCGTAAACGTAAGTGCAGCATCAATCATCCTCTTGATGTTATTTCCATAAAAACGATACTTAGGGAAATTTTGTGGATAGCTTAATGGGTCTGGACGTGCAGTGAGAACTTCTTTTTCAGGGATTGGAAAAGGGGAATCTACATCGAGAGAAAAATCAGACATGATAAACAACTGATCCCATAATTTGTGTTGAAAATCAGGGACATCACGAAGGTGAGGGTTTAAATTTCCCATCACTCCTATGATTGCATGAGCCATTTTGTTTCGTTGTTCTTTTTTGGGTTCTTTCAAAGCCTGATCTACCATCTTTTGAATATGACGACCATATTCAGGTATTCGCAAATGGCTTCGTTGGGTGTTATACTGAAGTGTTTCTTCCAATGTTAATGATTAAATGATACTGTAAAAATACTAAAATTACTACAACTGAATGATGCCTTTTATCTGTGAAACCTGTTTATATTTTGATATAATCTCATCTGGCGAATCAAATACACCTTCGATCGAGATGCTTACATAGGTGTTTTTTGAGGAATTTCTCTCTTTGATTTTGACAGGATGATTTTTAAAAATATTCTGTAAAGTCAACTTTTTTTCATCGCCAGCTGGCAAAATAAACTTAAACATATAGTTTGAAGGCCAATCTGTTGACTCTGCAAGTTGCTCACGAAGTCGGTTGTAAAAAGATGTGGTTTTAACTGATTCAGACATTTTGACAAAGATATTGTTTTAAATAAGAATAATATTCAAAAATTGTAAATTGGCTAATCATATGGAAAAGCACAAAAGATATGTCCTCACTGGTGCCCCTGGAAGTGGAAAAACCACCCTTATAGAAGCATTGCAAAGCGATCAGGTGACGTGTTTTGACGAGGTGTTTCGGAAGCTCTTTCTTGAAGCCAAGAATCGAGGTGTTGACTCTCCTTTTCAAGATGAGCCACTGTCGCTGAGTTTGGAAATTATCAAAGGGCGTATAGCTGACTTTGCGGCTACTCCTGTATCTAAAATTCATATCTATGACAGAGGTATTCACGATGCAATTGCATACTTGGATGGCATTCGAGTTGATGTGCCATCACACTTGATCGAAATATGTAAATCACATGTTTATGACAAGGTGTTTATACTACCACCATGGGAAGATATTTTTAGAAATGATAAAGAGAGAATTGAAGACTTTAGCGAAACAGAAGCGATTCATCTAGCACTTGTCAAAACTTATACTTTATATGGCATGCCGCCGATAGTTGTGCCAAAACTATCTGTCGAAGAACGTGTTTCTTTTATCAAAAATCACCTATGAGCAAAGCCCACGACCTACTGAACAAATATTGGGGCTGGTCTGATTTTAGGTCAGGGCAGGAAGAAGCAATACATGCTTCACTTTCAGCAGAAAACACCCTTGTTGTATTGCCAACTGGGGGAGGAAAGTCCTTGTGTTATCAAATGAGTGCGCTTTTGCAAGAGGGGATATGTGTGGTTGTCAGTCCACTCATCGCCCTAATGATTGACCAAGTCAATTCGCTCAAGAGAAAAAACATTCGTGCGATGTCTATTCATGGAACTATGCGCGAAAATGAATTGGTGGAAGCCTTGGATCAATGTGCCTTTGGAAACATCAAATTGTTGTACCTATCGCCTGAACGCCTACTCAACCCTATTGTAGTCCAGCGTTTGAAAACATTAGATATATCTCTTTTGGCAGTGGACGAAGCGCACTGTATCTCTCAATGGGGTCATGACTTCCGACCTGCCTATCGCAAGATTGGTGAGTTTCATAAACTGATCAATGAACCTCCAATCATGGCGCTCACTGCCACTGCAACACCAAAAGTCAAAGAGGATATTATTGCATCGCTGGAATTGAAAGACACAAAGCTGATTCAGACTTCTTTTGTTCGAGAAAATTTGTCATACAGAGTTGTTCATACTGAAAATAAACTCGGGGCAATCAAAGAGATGATCGCCAATCGCTCAGAGACCATCATCATTTATTTGCGCACAAGAAAGCACTGCGAAACGCTAGTCGAACAGCTTCAGTTGGAGGGTATTGCTGCTCGATATTTTCATGGTGGTAGCACAAACAAACCCCAACTCATCGATGAATGGCAAAGTGGAAGATATTCAATTATGGTAGCAACCTCGGCATTTGGGATGGGTATTGACCAGTCCAATGTGCGACAGGTGATTCATCTTGCGCTTCCAGAAAGCATCGAAAACTACTATCAAGAAGCTGGGCGAGCTGGACGTGATAAGAAACCCGCAACAGCTACAATTGTTACGAGTGCTCGTGATGTTCAATTAGTAGAAAGACAATTTATTGATTCTATTTCAGACCCTGCGTTTATTCGTCAAGTCTATTTTAAATTGTGCTCCTATTTTCAAATTGCCTATGGAGAACTGCCACAAGATCCACTTGATTTATCTTTTGAGACCTTTACAAACTCCTATGACCTACCACCCAAAAAAACCTATGAAGCTTTCAAAGTTTTTGATCGTATTGGAAGTATTCGTTTGACGAATCTTGTCGTTGAAAGGTTTCGTTTACAAGTGCTATACAAAGGAAAAGAACTCCAAAAGCTGATTGCGAAAGAATCGGTTTTGTCGACCCTACTGAACACGTTGGTGAGACTGTATCCAAAAATCACAGAAACAGCACAGTCGGTAGATGGTAACCAACTGAGTAAACGAACTGGGATTGGAATGGAAAAGCTCAAAGAGTATTTTGCTGCATTGGAGCAAAACAAATATGCTGAAATCACATCATGGAATTGTGACACCCGATTGTATTTTCTTGAGCCACGTGAGGACAATTATATACTAAATCGTGCAGTAAATCATGTCAAGCAAAGCATACAGACTAGAAAAAATCAGTTGCAAGCTGTAAAAAACTATATCAATGATGATAAAAGCTGTAAGCAGACTTTACTACTCGACTATTTTGGGGAGACGAACAACAACTCGTGTGGTCAATGCAGTAGTTGTGTTACTTCACCAATTGCTGCGCAACTTCAAAGTTCTATCTTGGATGTTTTAAAACAACAACCCGCAACAGTGAAAAAGCTTTCAAAATTGCTTGAAACAGAGGAAAAAACTATCATTGCAGTCGTAATGGAAATGCTCAACGAGGAGCTTGTTTTAGAAAAAAATCAGTTATTTCATATCAACCAATGAAACCACTTCGAATCATATATATGGGAACACCAGCTTTTGCAATATCACCTTTGCAAAAGATTCTTGATAGCGAACACGAAGTGATTGCTGTTGTCACTGCACCAGACAAAAAATCTGGCAGAGGAAAACAGTTGACTGCATCCCCTATCAAGTTTTTTTGTACTGAGAATAATCTACCCATTTTACAGCCCCCCAACTTAAAAGATGAGTCATTTGTTTCCGAGTTAAAAGAACATAATGCAGATGTGTTTGTGGTCGTTGCTTTTCGAATGCTCCCAAAAGAAGTTTGGTCTATCCCTTCAAAAGGCTCATTTAATTTGCACGCTTCTCTATTACCCAAGTATCGTGGTGCTGCCCCTATCCATTGGGCAATTATCAATGGAGAAGAGGAAACAGGCGTAACTACGTTTTTTATTAATGAACAAATCGATACAGGAGAAATTATCGCACAAAAGCAAACAACGATTTTGCCTGATGAAAATACAGGAAACCTTAGCAATAGGTTGGAAAGTCTGGGTGCTGATTTAGTTCTTGAAACGCTTCAATCTATCGCAGCTGGGAAAGTTAATACCATTCCTCAACCAAAAACTGAAGAGCATCTTGCCCCTAAATTAAAACGAGAAAACACCCAACTGCAATGGAATGTAGATGGGAAAGTAATTGAAAGGTTCGTCAGAGGATTACAGCCCTACCCTTGCGCATGGACAAGCCTTCAGAACAATGGTACATCAACCTACTGCAAAATTCATCAAGTCGATTTTTTTGAGGGGAAACAAATGCATCAGCCTGGTAAAGTTTTTATTGTAAACCGAAAACTCATGGTTTCTGTGCAAAATGGAAACATTCATATCAAAAAACTTCAACTTCAAAATAAAAAACCAATGAGCGATTTTGAACTACTCAACGGATATGAAATGAACGACAAGGCATATTTCGAAAATCCATAAAAAAAGTTGTAAATTGTTGAAATGAATACGAACCTTTCAAATGGAAAGTTACTTGTTGCTGATCCATCAATTATTGGAGACTTTTCATTTACTCGTGCAGTCATCTTGTTGGCAGACCACAACAATGAGGGATCCGTTGGTTTTATTTTAAACAAGCCAATGGCGCATGATTTGAGCACATTTGTTCCCGAAATTTCTCAACACTTTTCTGTATTTGAAGGAGGACCTGTTGACCAAGATCAGTTGTATTATATTCACAATCGAAGCGACTGCATTCCCAACTCAAAATCCATATCTGAAAATCTTTTTTGGGGAGGTGATTTTGATGTGATTAAGAACATGATTAATAATGGTGAACTGTCAAGTACTGATATCAAGTTTTTTTTGGGTTACTCTGGCTGGAGTTCTGATCAGCTCAAGGAGGAAGTCAAACGCAAAACATGGATTGTTTTGGATGATGATAAAAAAGCCAATATTTCTTCTTCAAACGATGCTTCGTTTTGGAAGTCCAAAATGATTAAGCTGGGTGGGCATTACGCCATCTGGGCCAATTCACCCAGTCATCCACATTTAAACTAGTGCTTTTTCATTGAGAAGACCTACAGCTTGCTCATACTTTTTTGATTGATACTCTTTTCTTCTATAATTGGTCACTGCTCGAATTCCTTGAATACTATTGGTGAGCCAGAGTTCGTCAGCTTTTTGTAGATCGAAAGGGTTCACTTTTGTTTCTATACAACTGATGTCTAGTTCATTAGCCATACGAATGAGTTGTTTTCTGATGATGCCATCCAAACAACCTGATGTTAAAGGGGGTGTATGAATTTCGTTGCCAAAAAGTAAAAAAATATTTGATTGAAGTGCTTCAACAACTTCTTTGTTGTCATTCACCAAAATACAGTTATCCAAGTCATTCTCTTTGGCAAAAATCGAAGCAAGAACATTGAGAATTTTATTGTTTGTTTTGAGATTGGATAGCATTGCTAGCTGCACATAGTGATCTTTATACAAATCAACTCTATAATTAGGCACTTTGCTCGAAAAGATAGATTGTTCTAAAGGCTCACAGGAAATAACAAATGAGACTTTATTTTCATCTGGGGTATATCGCCCAGCACTGTCGCGATAACAGGTTAAGCGCAGACGCCATGCAGCAGCGCTTGCTGGTTGTGATTCGATCAAATTATTGCATTGGTCAACAAAATACTCTGGAGTGAAAGTCATTGGAATCTCCATTCGAAGCAATCGCATACTAGCCATAAGACGGAAGTAGTGATCTTCCCAAAAAATCAATTTATCACCCACTGCTTTGACAGTCTCAAAAACTGCATCACCATAAGAGAACCCTCGATTAAAAAAGGGAAGGACAGATTCGGAAGGTTGTACAAGATTTCCGTTGAAGTTAACCATCAAGCAGAGCCCAAAACTTGTTTGAGGTTTGAAATTTGATTCTCCCAAAACATTTTAGACTCTTCCAACTCGTCTTCATCGGCAAAATCAGAAATAATAAGAGAAACATCTTTGGTGATTTCATCGACTTGAATGCACATTTCAAAGTAGTACTTATCGTAGTCGTCTTCATCGGTTAACCATTGATAGCGAACAAAATCATTTTGTTTGTTTTTAATAAGCATAGCTTCCTCGCTGGAATCATCCCAGAAAAACTCATATTTTTCAGAGCGTGAGTTTACATTATCAGCAAACCACTCAGATAAACCAGAAGGGGTAAAAAGGTATTGGTAAAGCAATTGTGGTGATGACTTAATTACAAATTCAATCTCAAATTGATTTTTCACGGATATTATTTTTATCAAAAAACCAATATAATATCTTTTTTGGTTGCACAAAAATTTATTCATAAAAATATAGTTTGACATCTGATACAAAACCCTCTATATTTGCAGTCGACTATGGCGAGGTAGCTCAGGTGGTTAGAGCGTCGGATTCATAACCCGGAGGTCGGGAGTTCAAGTCTCCCCCTCGCTACACTTTTTTTCTTCATGATTTTAGTCACTGGCGGTCTCGGATATATTGGTGCTCATACAGTCGTATCATTGTTAGAAAACAATTACACAGTTGTGATTGTTGATGACTTATCTAACTCCACAATTGATGTCCTTGATGGCATTGAAAAAGCTTGTGGAAAGAGACCAATTTTTGAACAAGTTGACTTAAAAAACAATGTAAAGGTTAAGAAAGTTTTTAAGGATCATGAAATCAAAGGTATCATCCACTTCGCTGCCTCCAAAGCAGTAGAGGAAAGTGTTGAGAGACCACTCTCCTATTATGACAACAACCTCACTTCCTTAATCAATCTGCTGAGTGTTGTAAAGGCTCAAAAACGTAAGATTCCCTTAATTTTTAGCTCATCTTGTACAGTGTATGGCGAGCCAAAAATACTTCCGATCACTGAAAATGAGCCTAGTAAACCAGCCTTATCTCCCTACGGAAACACCAAACAAATTTGTGAAGAAATCTTGTCAGATCTTACAAAAGTAAATGAATTAATACCTGTAATTGCTTTACGATACTTCAATCCCATTGGTACACATTCATCAGTAGAAATTGGAGAAATTCCTCTAGGTGTTCCACAAAATCTTGTTCCATTTATCACTCAATCAGCTGCAGGAATTCGAGGACCAATTACTGTTTTTGGAAATGATTACCCAACTAAAGACGGCACATGCGTTCGTGACTATATACATGTGGAAGACTTGGCTGAAGCTCATGTGAGTGCGCTGAATTATCTTGAAAAAATCAAAAAAACTAATGTGTTTGATGTGTTTAATGTTGGTACTGGAAATGGAAATTCGGTATTGGATATTATCACTACATTCGAAAGTGTAACAGGTTTGACTTTAAAATACTCTATTGGTGATCGAAGAAAAGGCGATGTTGGAATTATCTATGCAGATACGTCAAAAGTAAATCATACACTTGGCTGGAAATCTTCGAAAACACTTGAAGAAGCTTTGTTCTCAGCATGGCAATGGGAAAAAAAATATAGAGGAAATTAAACTAGCTTTAAAGAGAATTGAATTTTTTATTTTTGACATATCATTTTGTTTTCAACTTAAAATAAAATGCTGAAATTATGTGAATGTATGTTTTAAAACGAAACATTCAAATAATTTCAGGAATACAAAAAAAATCGAAAACATAATTGAAGTTGAAAGACTTTCAATTTCTGCTTTTGAACGTGTCATAGGATATGGTAGAAATTCAATCTCTACTTCTCTAGGTAAAAGTCACCGATTTAGCTCTAAGTTATTAAAAAAATTCATGCCCACTTTCTAATTGTTCTGTGGAATGGATTCTTTTTGGCAATGAAAGTGAATCGGAAATAGAGACTAAAAAAATTTCTGCCGAATTATTGGGCATTTTTAAACTAAGAAAAACAAAAAAGACAATAATTCTTAGCAGCTTTGCAAAGCATCCCAGTTTAAACTTTCAAGTTTAAGCAATGATTGATTGCCTGAATCTAAATTTTTTACAATACATTTTTTTTCTTTCCATTCATCTTCACCCATAATGAGCGCAAATGGTGTGTTGAGTTGGTTTGCCATACCCAATTGCTTTTTTAGACGATCAGCAGTTGGGTACACATACACCCGCTTACCGCTTCTCCTCAACTCCTTAATGTAGGGCAGCAGAGCTGTCATCATTTTCATATTGAAATGTACAACGAATAAGTCAATCGAAGTATGAATTTCAGGTGGGAACAAATCGAGCTCGGAAAGAACCAATTCGATGCGATCTAAGCCAAATGAAATACCAATGCCACTCGTACCTTTCATTCCAAACATACCTGTTAAGTTATCATATCGACCCCCAGCCCCAATCGATCCAAGGGATACACTTTTTGGTGCCGAAATTTCAAATATTGTACCTGTATAATAATCCAATCCTCTGGCAAGTGTCCAATCAAAAACAACATCCAAAGAAGATATTTTCCCCATGTTTAAAAACAAAAAGTTTAGGTCATCAAATGAAGTGCCATCTGAGGGATCATCTTTTAGGAACTGCTTCAGGACTTCTAATTGGTCTGCATTTGATTTGCCTTGTAATGCTTCTTGAACTGTATTGATCAATTGATTGTCAAACCCAGCTTGTGCTAGCAGTTGCTGAACCTCATCCCAACCCACTTTATCAAGCTTATCGATTATTGTAAGAAAAGTTGCTGTTTGATCCTCAGCTCCAGATTTTCTTGAAATGGCCTCTAACAATTTTCGATGATTGACGCGTAAGGTGCAGCCCTGAAGATTTAAGCCTGAAAAAACTGCATCAATCATTTGTATAAACTCTAGTTCGAGAAGTATGCTGTCAGAGCCAATGGAATCGGCATCACACTGAATAAACTCTTGAAAACGTCCATGTTGTGGACGATCAGCACGCCAAACTGGCTGCATTTGATACCGCTTAAATGGAAAACTTAATTCGTTTTGGTGTTGAACAACAAACCGAGCAAGTGGAACAGTAAGGTCATAGCGCATTGCCTTCTCAGCTATTGAATTGCCAAAACGTGATAACTCACCCTTTTCCAAAGCATCTAGATCTGCTTTTTTTACTTTTTCGCCAGAGTTAAGAACCTTAAATACCAGTCGGTCTCCCTCATCTCCATATTTACCAAGCAAGAGGTCTCGTCGCTCCATAGAGGGTGTCTCGATTGGTAAAAATCCAAAGCATTCAAATTGTGTTTTTATCACATCCATGATATAGTTGCGACGTATCACTTCATGCGGTAAGAAATCCCGCATACCCTTGGGTGTGTTGGGCTTATTTGACATGTGTATAAAGGTACAGTAAAATTAAGAAGTAAAAAAAGGAGTCAAATGCTTTTATTCCATGAAAAACATCACCAAACTAGCGTTCGATTGGTTTTGCATAAAGGTCAAAATCCTCTGCTTGTTCAATGATTACTTCAGTAAAATCCCCAATACGCAAATAATGTTCCTTTGCATCAATACGTATTTCGTTATCCACATCTGGTGAATCATACTCCGAACGACCGATATAATAATTCCCTTCTTTTCTATCAATCAAACAACGAAGTGTTTTACCAATCAGATTTTGATTTTTTTCCCAAGATATTTTAGACTGTATCGCCATAATTTCATTGGCACGCTCTTGCTTGATTTCAGCAGGCACATCATCGACCAACTGAAAAGCATGGGTATTTTCCTCATGACTATAGGTGAAACAACCCAATCGATCAAAGCGTTTATCTGAAACCCATTTTTTGAGAAGTTCAAAGTCTTCTTGCGTTTCGCCAGGGTAGCCTACAATCAAGGTCGTTCGTAAGGCAATATTGGGTACACGTTGTTTGCATGCACTCAGCAAGGCATTGGTTTTTTCAAAGGTTGTTCCACGACGCATTGATTTTAAAATTTTATCAGAAATGTGCTGTAAAGGTATATCGATATACTGACAGACTTTGGGTTCGTCTCGAATCACGTTGAGCACTTCTTCTGGGAAACCAGTTGGAAAGGCGTAGTGCAAGCGAATCCATTCAATACCATCTACTGTGACAAGATGTCGCAACAAATCAGCCAGTAGTCGCTTTTTATACAAATCAAGCCCATAATAGGTGAGATCTTGTGCAATCAAAATCAACTCTTTCACTCCATCTGCTGCAAGTTTTTTGGCTTCTTTAAGCAAGTCTTCAATTGGGGTTGAGCGATGTTTACCCCTCATCAGTGGAATGGCACAAAATGAGCAAGGTCGATCGCAACCCTCCGAAATTTTGAGAAAGGCATAGTGCTTGGGAGTCGTTGTGAGACGTTCGCCGATCAATTCATGTTTGTAATTTGCTCCTAATGCTTTGAGTAGAATAGGCAGATCTGTTGTGCCAAAAAATTGATCAACTTCTGGGATTTCTTGTTCTAAATCGTCTTTATAACGTTCACTCAAGCACCCTGTTACAAATAATTTATCGATTGATCCCTCTTCCTTTTTTTTGGCAAAATTGAGAATGGTTTGTACCGATTCTTCTTTAGCATTGTCGATAAACCCACAAGTATTGACCACTACGATATTCCCCTCTTTTTCATGAACGACTTGTTTGTCGTTAGCTTTTAGTTGCCCCATCAAGACTTCAGAGTCATAGATGTTCTTTGAGCAACCCAAAGTCACTACATTAATGGTGTTTTTTTTAAAAGATTTTGTTCGCATATGTTTATTAAAGAAGAGAATCTACAAATTCTTTTGGGTTAAACTCTTGTAGGTCTTCCATCCCCTCGCCAACCCCAATGTATTTGACAGGAACTTGCATTTGGTCTGAAATACCCAACACCACACCTCCTTTGGCTGTGCCATCAAGTTTTGTTATTGCTAGTGCTGTGATATCTGTTGCCTGTGCAAATTGACGTGCTTGTTCGAAGGCGTTTTGTCCTGTAGAGCCATCGAGAACCAATAAAACTTCATGTGGTGCTTCAGGAATTGATTTTTGAATGATCCTCTTTATTTTTGCCAATTCATTCATCAAATTTACCTTGTTGTGCAGTCGTCCAGCAGTATCGATAATCACGTGGTCAACTCCTTGTGAAAGTCCAGACTGGACTGCATCGTAGGCCACCGAAGCAGGGTCGCTACCCATCTTTTGCTTTACGATTTGAACACCAACCCGATCAGACCACATACTTAACTGGTCAACTGCTGCTGCACGAAAGGTGTCTGCTGCACCCAAAAGTACTTGCAGACCAGTGGATTTATAAAGATGGGCAAGCTTTCCAATCGTAGTGGTTTTACCAACGCCATTGACCCCTACAACCAAGGTGACTTTAGGCTTCACATCTGTTTGGGTTTCGTGATGTAGCTCCAACAAGCTGGTGATTTCTTCTCGCAGAATACTTTGAAGCTCTTTGGCGTTCATGTATTTATCCTTAGCTACTCTTTTCTCTAGTAAATCAATAATCTTTAGAGTCGTATCTACGCCAATATCTGCACTTATAAGGGCTTCTTCGAGTTGATCCAACACACTTGCATCGACAGTACTTTTGCCAGCAACAGCTTTACCAATTTTATTTAAAATCGACTGCTTTGATGACTCGAGCCCTTTATCTAATTTCTCTTTGGAAAAAAAACGTTTAAAAATTCCCATTCCTGTTTTTTGTAAATGTAAGAAATAAAAAAAGCCACATAAAGTGGCTATTAAATTCATTTGTGATTTAGACTATTTTTTAGACAACCATTCGTTCACTTGTTCGGGAAGCATCGTTGACTCAACAAAGGTGTATGACCCAGATTTTTCACTTTTCACCATTTTAATGGCTTTGGTCAATCGCTTCGATGAAGTCTGTAAAGTTGCTACTGTTTTCTTTGCCATGTCTATTTAATTTCTTTGTGAACAGTCATTTTTTTTAGGATGGGGTTGAATTTTTTTAACTCAATACGATCAGGTGAATTTTTCTTATTCTTAGTTGTGACATATCGTGAAGTACCTGCAAGACCCGAGTCTTTGTGCTCTGTACATTCTAATATTACTTGAACTCTGTTTCCTTTCTTGGCCATAACAATAGATTTATAGTACGCCTTGCGCTTTTGCCTCTTTCAGTACAGCAGAAAGCCCTTTTCTGTTGATGGTTTTTAAAGCTGAAGTTGAGAGCTTGAGCGTGATCCATTTCTCTTGATCAGTCAAGTAGAATCGCTTCTTGATGAGATTCACTTCAAAGCGTCTCTTTGTTTTATTCATCGCGTGTGAAACATTGTTTCCAACCAACGCTTTTTTACCAGTAATTTGACAAACTTTTGACA